>JAAZHN010000017.1 GCA_012510695.1 Mollicutes bacterium | reverse complement strand
CTGTAAATGTCATACTTTTTGTATCAGGTGGCTCCGTATTATTCATATCTAATGTATCAGTACCTGTATAATTTATTCTAAGGGTTCCTGTTTTAACGTTTTGAGTACTTGCTATATCATTACCAACTACTTGAGTAGTAAAATAGGCATATGAAACACCAATTATAAAAGATATAATTGTAAATATGGAAACAATTGTAATAAATAACTTTTTATCTTTCATATTATCACTA
Organism: Mollicutes bacterium; assembly: GCA_012510695.1. Taxonomy (GTDB): domain Bacteria; phylum Bacillota_I; class Bacilli_A; order RF39; family UBA660; genus JAAZHN01. Next base: position 11,840 of record JAAZHN010000017.1, on the reverse strand, counting down.
CATTAATTATACTATATATTAATTAAAAAAAGAACCATTTTGGTTCTTAGTTTACATTTAGATTAATTTAACTATTTGTTTAGATGAAATATATTCTTGGGATTTATCAACAAAGTCTAAAACAAATTTATAGTTAATATCGTGTTGTTCATCGATTAGAGTATTAATATCAAATGAAACAATGAATTTTTCATAGTCTGTGAAATATCTTTTCCAACAATTGATATTAAGTTTATCAATTTTATCTTTTTTATAATAAGATAGTTGAAATTCATCAGATTCTAATATTTCATTATTATCAAAAGCATTATTTTTAAAAAGGTCTGCTTCTTTAGTACCTAATACTTTATTATTTATATAACCAATTCTAGTTATATCCATTTCTGATTTTTTTAAGATTTCCATTATTTTTTTCATTGAGTCTTTAAAAAATTTATCTTGATCATTTTGGAATGTAATCATAATATTAGTAAATGTAATTACTAGTCTAATATCTTCACCTTTATCAAAAATAATAACTGGATTATTATTTTTTTCATCAACTGGGAGTAGGACTACTTCTCCTAAACTTTTAATTTTTTCTTTAAAGTTATTTGCCATTGTTAATGGGTCAAAGATATGTTTACGACTAAAAAATAAACCTATTTGAATATTGTCTTCCATTTTAAAACCTCCTTAATCAACATAACTATCAAAATAACCTTGAATATAGACTACTGGAGTACCTTTATCACCACTGCCACTTGTAAGATCACATAAGGAACCAATAAGGTCTGTTAGCTGTCTTGGTGTAGTACCTTGTGATTCCATTTTACCAGTTAAATCTTGGTCTTTATTTTTTATTTCATTTTTGATAGCACTTGCTAATTCATTACCTTTAAGTTTAGCATATTTATTATCAGAAAGATATTTGAGTTTTATTTCATTTGGTTTACCAGTTAAACCTTTAGTAAAAAATGGCGATACAACCGGGTCTGCTAGTTCCCAGATTTTACCTACTGGGTCTTTAAATGCCCCATCACCATATACTAAAACTTCTACTGTTTTACCAGTTAGTTCTTTAATTTTATCTTGGATACCTGATATGATTTTTTCACCATGTTCAGGAAACATTTTTACTCTTTCTTCTGTTGCTTTATTAGAACCTAATAAACCATATTTTGAGTTATAGCCACTGCCAGATATACTTTTGTTTAAAATATCATCTAAACCATAAGAAATATCAGCGGTTTCTTGATAATATTTTTTTAATTTTTCTCTACTATGAACACTGGAAACTAAAATGTTTTTTGTATAGTTAAGAATAGTTTCTTTATTATTTGAAAAAATAAATAGTATTTCACAGTCTTCATTATTAACTAATTCTTTAAAGAATTCGATATAGTTAATTCCAGTAAATATATGTTTTTCTTGACCAAATAATTCATTAAATTTATCTTCTTCAATTACATCAGAATAAGGATTTATTTGATGTTTTTCTAAAAGATCTGGATCAAACAAATGGTTTCCTACCTCATCTTCAGGATAATGCATTTGCATATAGATTTTTTTACTAGCTCTTGCTACTGCTTTTAAAATTAAAGAAAATCTATTGCGGCTAACTGGGGTAGGAAAAACAATTCCTACTATACCATCTTTGTATTTATCTTTAATATCTAATGCTATTTGATCAACTGTCGCATAATTACCTTCAGCAATCGCGACTACGGCTTCAGTAATACCGATAATGTCATGATCTTTAATTGTAAATGGCTCATTTAAAGAAGCATTCATTACTGAATCAACTACTATTTTAATTAAATCATCATGCTCTTTAATAATAGGAGTTCTAATCCCTCTAACGACAGTACCAACAGTTCTCATGTTATTCACCAACTTGGTAAGTTATAAACATTCCTACAAATAATAAAATAACTGCTACTCCTACATTTAATGGAATTAAAACTCCTATGATTGAAGCAAAAATAATTCCATAAATTGCATAATAAGTTTGAGTTGGATATTTTTTTAATAAGTAACCAATTATTTTAGATATTATGACTATTCCTACGACTGTTCCAATTGCAAAAGGTATTAAAATAAGTAAGTTTTTGCCTATATCATTAAACTTAGCTAAAGAACTGATTGTTTCAACAATTGGTTTATAATAACCGATTAACATTAAAACAAGTGATCCACTTATACCAGGTATTACTAAAGTAGCTGAAGCAAGAATCCCAATAAACACTAGTGTAATATAACCAGTAATATTCATGCCAACAAATGATACTTCATTACTTACTTCTTTAGTTAAAATAAAGATGATTATTGTTGTGAATGCGATTAATGATATAGTTATATTTTTGAAATTAAATGATTTTTTCTTTACTTTTTTTAATAGAGATGGAATCCCGCCAATCATTAGACCAACAAAAAATAATGTTGTAATTTCCGGGTATTTTTCTAATCCGACATTGATAAATGTACTAAGTAGGAATATACCGACTAATGCACCTACTCCAATTGGGATAAGAAATAAAACATTCTTCTTAAAATTATGAAAAACATTTCCTGCTATTTTAATTAATCTTTCATATATTCCTAATGTCAGAGCCATTGTTCCCCCACTTATACCTGGTAGGATAGATGCACATCCTATTATTAGACCTTTTAAAAATAATTTAACTTTTTCCATATTTCTCCTACTATTTTCCCATTACTCTATTGATGTAATTACTATTATTAAATTTTATTGAAGTTTCACTTGTACCTAATTTATCTAAGATGGTTAAAAATTCTTCTAGATTGGTTGTTTGATCACCATTTTCGTGATTTACAAACTCTACTGCTAATACTGAATTATCTGGAAGACTTGTATATATCAATGAGCTTTTTCTCGTTCCTAATTCTGTATTTATTATTAGTCTTTCTTTTCCTAAGATATTTTCTTCATTATAATCAATTACTTTGTAGCCAGTATTTGTGATATTTTTAATTAAATCTTCTTTAGTATCAACATACCTACTATATTGATACATTACTCCCCCAGAAATAGAACTCCAGTAATCAGGTCTTGATAAGATAAGCTTCCCTTTACTAAAGTCATAAATAACTCCATCTGGCAAAGTAATCATTCCTCCAAAAACATTAATGTTATTTGAGACATTGGTTTCACAAACTGTACTTGATGGACAATTTTGTTTATTAGTAGTTTCTCTTGTTATGTTACCTTCTTTTAATAAAAAGAAAATAAATACAGTTTCTGCAACAGCAAAAAACATCAAAATATAAATAAAAATAATATTTAATGAACTTTTCTTAGTTGGTTTTGGCTCTTCTTTAAGACTAACTAAGGCTTGACCACATTGTTTACAAAATTTTGCATTTGTTAAATTTTCTTTTCCACAATTTGAACAATTCATTTGCCACCTCATTTATTCTCTAATAACAATATACATCAATATTCAAAAAAAAACAATTATACAAATATAATAATTGTTTTTAACCCCTGTCATCGATCCGCCAAATTGCCATAGATAACTTTCTGCAATTTCTTTACCATTGGCATAATAGTCTGGATTTAATATTTCATAATAATTTAAATTCATTTATTGTCTTCTTGTTTTTAAAAAAAGATAAGATTTAAACTTATCTTTTAACATATGCTATGTCAATTGCACTGTGCATATCACTAATATCTTTTTTATTTAAGCTTCTATTAATTAATTTATTTATTTGACCATATTCTTCTTTTTCTAGTCTTTTTTCTCTAATTAATTTAGCATATAGTTGACTAAAAATTAATTCTCCAAGTGAAGTATAAACAAAGTTTTCAATGCCTGATGCATCATTTGTCTTTACTATTTCAGCTGAACCACCATCAAAATCAATTATTTGAACGTCACCTTTTATTGATATTAAGATGTTTGATTTACTATCAATCATTGATTCATGTTTAAGATCCAGATGATAAATATTATTCGCGACTAATTCTTGGACTTTTGTAATTAATGTATGAAGCACTAGTAGTTGGGCTTTTGGTCTTAATGTTTTAAATTTATTCATGTCAAGATGATTAGCATGTTTAACCATAAAACAACCAGCTGTTTGATTGTTTACTTTTATGATCCCTAGTGGTAACTTAGTTAATCTAATATTTTTTTGTTTTTCTACTAAGTCACTTATATGTTTTTCATAACCGTTTGGATCGGTAAAAGGTATTTTGCGATAAAATTTATAAGCTAAACCATTAGGCATCTCATAAATATCAGCATCGCTGCCCTTTCCTATTACTCTATAGCGCATATTAATTAAATCACTGCTTGATAAATCAATTATCGGTGTTTTTTCCATAATATAACCCCTTTCTTTATAGGGTTGTATATTACTATATTTTAGTTATTTTGTCAAAAAGAAAAGGCCGTTAAGCCTTTTTATATAGTGAGTTTGAGTTTTATATGCGTTGTGAACTAATTTTTTTAATAGAGTTTGAGGTTTTTTCATCTTATAAGGCATCCCTTCCCTTTCATGAATATATAATAATACTTTTATATGAAGTTATTGTGAACACAATATGAAAAGTTTTTGTTTTTGTAAAATAAGGTGTTATACTTTGTTAAAGGAGAATGGTTTTATGAAAAATAAATCTAAATTAATCTATTTATTCTTATTCCTTGTTGTTGTGATTGGAGGTATAATTACGGTAAATTTATTATTTAAGAAAGGTAATATTACAAGAAAGACTATAAACAATAATGAAGTTTCCATTGTTTTATCTCTTGAAGATAAAATTCAAGATGATACCTTGTGGTGTGGAACAATGAATCTTATTTGGAATGATTTAAAAAATGATCTCGCTAAACAAGACATAGTTTTTAAACCTCAATTAGAAGTTGTTGATAATTTAAACAAAGGAACATTTAATACTAATTATTTAAGTGAAAATGCCTACTATAAGGTTTATGGAGTACCTAGTTTGAAATTTAAAAAGCAAATTGAAGAAGCAATTAAAGAAAAATTTAATGAAACAAGTGATATATTAGATGACTTTAATTGGAGTGAGGCCAAAGAAGAGGATTTTTTCCTTTATGTAATGCTTAAAAAAGCATTTGAATATCCTAAGAAATTTAAGGAACTTCCGAATGGAGTTTTCAAGGATTCTAAAAATATTAAGTATTTTGGAATTGATGAGGATAACAAAGATTTAGATTTATTAAATCAAATTAAAGTTTTATATTATAAAAATATAGACGAATTTGCCTTTAAGTTATTCACCAAGTCTAATGATGAGATTATCTTTGCTAAGGGTATTGAAGAGTCTTCATTTATTAATACTTATACTAAGATTACAGAGTTAGCTAGTAATTATAATAAAATTGATTTAAAGAAGAAAGAAATTGTTAAAATTCCTTACTTAGACTTTAAAGTTAAAAGTGGTTTCCCAGAAATTGAAAACAAAGTATTTAATTTTGCTGATGGCAAAGAATATTATATTGAAAAAGCCCTACAAACGATTCAACTAGAATTAACTGAAACTGGTGGTAAGATTAAAAGCGAAGCTGGAATGATGGTTAAAAATTTATCAATGCCTATGGTTAATGAGGAAATAAGATCATTTATTCTAAATGATACATTTACAATGTTCTTAATTGAACAAAATAAAGACTTACCATACTTTGCTGCTAAAATTAATGATATTAAAAAATTTCAATAAAAAAAGACATTATTTGTCTTTTTTGTTGATTATAAAATAAAATTCAGTACCTTTATTTCTTTTGGAGTTAACTCCATATTTAAAGTTATGACTTTCAAGTACTTCTCTAACAATTGCTAAACCTAGTCCTGTACCCACTAGGTTTCTTTTATGATTTTTATCGTTCTTATAATATCTATCCCAAATTGAGGCTATCTCACTTTTTTTAATGCCTTTACCAGTATCTTTAACACTGAAGGTCACAGTTTTTTTATCTTCTTTAATTGATATATATACTGTGTTATCTTCACCTGTATAGTTAATCGCATTGTTAATTAAATTATAAATCGCCCGATTTATTTTTTGTTTATCGGCCATTACTACCGATTTCTTTGGCATATCTAAAATGAATTTATAATCTAATACCTCTTTAACAATCGAATATGAGTTAATTATATTTTCTACTTCTTTAACAAGGTCTACTTTGGTTATTTCTAATTCCTGAGTACTACTTTGGATTTTCGATAATTCCAAAATATCATTAACTAAAGTATTTAATCTTTCTGTTTCTGAAATAATAATATTTAAATGCTCTGTTCTTTTTTCTGGTGATTCACATGATATATCTTTAACCATTTCTGCATAAGCTTTTATCATTGTTAGGGGAGTTTTTAAATCATGAGAGATATTAGCCATCAAGTCTCTTCTTAAATCATCAGTTACTTTTAATTCTTTTATTGTCATATTTAAAGTATTGGATAATTCATCTAACTCTCTAATATTACTTTTATCAAATTTAATATTTAAATTTCCTTTACCTATTTCTTTAGCTTTATTGGATATTTTTACTATCGGCTTAGTAATTGTTTTAGAGAAAAAGAAGGCTATAAAACAAGAAACTGTCATAACTAACATTGTGATATATTTTAATTGTCCTTGAAGCATTTGTGAGGTTGATTCAATGATTTCTAAGGTAGTGTTAAGATATATTTTTTTATTATCATTTAATTTAATACTATAAAGAATACTTTTTTTATCATATTCTGGATCAATTAAATTAATTCTTTGAATTTTTTCATTTTTATTTATTAGAGATCTTTTTATTTTATTGATTTCTGGATTATTGTTGTGTCTTAAAATACATCCTTTATACATTGGGTTATAAACAATACTTTTATTTTCTTCAACAATTTCTGAACAAATACCATTTTCATATGATTTTAATTCTATTTGTTCTAAGTACTCATTAGGATTTTTTATTATATATTCATATACTGATTCAATATTTTTTATTTTATATCTTTCATAAAAGAAATTTAAATATAATATTTGAAATACCCACAAAATAAAAAGAATAGTAATCGAGAAAACTACTAAGTATTTAAGAGTAGTAAAACTTAGGCTTTGATTTCTATTCTGTTTCAAATTTATACCCCATTCCTCTTACGGTAACTATAAATTTACGGTTTTCTTTTAAGTGATTTCTTAAAGTCTTAATGTGAGTATCAATTGTTCGATCATCTCCATAAAAGTCATAGCCCCATACTTGAGATAATAATTGTTCACGAGAAAGAGCAATGTTTTCATTTTGAATTAAATATAATAATAAATCATACTCCTTAGGAGTTAGTTCTACTTTTTTAGATTCAACATAAACAGTATGGGCAAGATCATCTATTTCTAAAGTACCTACTTTATACTTTTCTTTAGTTTTTTGTCTACCTGATACTGCTTTAATTCTAGCAATTAATTCTTTAGGACTAAATGGTTTAGTAACATAATCATCGACACCAAGATCAAAACCATGCAATTTGTCATATTCATCAGTTCTTGCTGATAACATAATTACAGGAACATCTTTGTGTTTTCTAATCTCTTTTATTGTTTGATAACCGTCCATTTTAGGCATCATTATATCCAAGACTAAAACATTGTAATCATTATTTTTAACAAGTTCAATTGCCTCAAGACCGTTTTGGGCTTCATCAACGGTGAACCCTTCATAATTACAATACTCTTTAATTACATCTCTAATTAATTTTTCATCATCAACAACTAATATTTTCATAATTACCTCACGAATAATTCTAACTTATAATTGTGAAGTTTTAATGATTAATTTAAATCGACATTGTGATATATTTCACTGACATCTTCGATATCATCTAATAAGTTATATAGTTTATTAAATAATTCTAATTCTTCACCACTTAAAGTTATTTTATCTTTAGCATATAATCCTATTTCATCAACTACATAGTCTAAATTAGGATTATATTTATCTAATACTTCTTTTAAGTGTTTTGCACTGCTAGGATTAACACTAATTGTAATAAACCCTTCTTCTTCCTCAAAATCACTTATATCAATGTCGTTATCTATAAGTAATTCTAATATGACTTCACCATCATTTGATTCAAATGAAACAATGGCTAAATAATCATAATTATATGAAACTGAATTGGTCACACCAATTTTAGCATCAACTTTATTAAAAGCTGCTCTGACAAGACTTACTGTTCTATTGACATTATCAGTTAAACACTTAACTATCAATGTGCTTTGTCCTGGACCAAAACCTTCATAATTAACTTGTGTATAATCTTCAGCTCCAGAGCCTTTTGCTTTATTAATTGCCCTGTCAATTATATCATTTGGAATTTGATTCTTTTTAGCTTTTTCAATTAGTTTTTTTAAGTTAACATTAGTTTCAATATCTGGGTTATCTTTAGCTGCCAAATAAATTTCTTTCGCAAATAAAGAATAAGTCTTAGCTTTTATCGCACCTGTTTTTTGAATTGATGCTTTTCTAACCTCATATGCTCTTCCCATAGGTTCTCCTTAATATTTACAATTTTTTGGTGTTCTTGGATATGGTATTGTGTCTCTAATGTTTTCTACACCTGTTAAATACATAACCAAACGGTCAAATCCCATACCAAATCCTGAGTGGATACAACCACCAAATTTTCTTAAATCTAAATACCAATCTATTTGTTCTGGATCAAGTCCCATTTCTTTCATTCGATTATACAATTTATCATAATCTTCTTCCCTTTGTGAACCACCAATTAATTCCCCAGCAATCGGGACAACAAGATCAACAGCCGCGACTGTTTTACCATCAGCATTTTGCTTCATATAATAGGCTTTAATGTCTTTTGGCCAGTTTTTAATAAATACTGGACCTCCATAATAATCTGTAATATATTTTTCATGTTCTTTATGAATGTCACCTTCATAATCAGGAGCAAATTCCCATTCTTTACCTGATGCAAGAAGAATATCAACGATTTCTTTATGATCTATTCTTTTAAATTCACTTTTAAGTAAATTATTTAATTTATCTAATAAGCCATTTTCAATAAACTTATCACAGAACTCTAATTCTAAAGGGCAATGATCCATAACATATTTAACAATGAATTTTAACATATCTTCTTCCATATCCATTAAGTCATCTAAATCATAGAAAGCTACTTCTGGTTCAATCATCCAAAATTCATTAGCATGAGTCTTAGTATTTGAGTTTTCAGTTCTAAATGTTGGTCCAAAAGTGTAGATTTTCTTATAGGCAAGGGCCATTGTTTCACCATGTAATTGACCAGAACCAGTTAATAAAGTTTTTTGACCAAATAAATCTTTAGAAAAATCTGCTTCTCCTTCTTTAATTGGGACATGAGCAAGATCAAAAGTAGTTACTTTAAACATTTGATCAGAACCCTCACAATCAGCCGTAGTTAAAAAAGGAGTATGGGCATATATATAACCATTAGATTGGAAGTATTCATGCACTGCGTGGGCTGAAACGCTTCTTATACGGTTAATTGCTTGAAAAGTATTACTTCTTGGACGAAGATGGGCTATTTCTCTTAAAAACTCTAAACTATGCTTCTTTGGTTGTAGTGGATAATCATCCGGACAGTCTCCTAATAATTCCACACTATCAATTTTTAATTCGAAATCTTGGTTTTTTCCACTCGACTCAATTATCTTACCAAATACCTTAATAGCAGAACCTATTTTCAATTTACTTATTTCTTCAAAATTAGGATTATCTAAATCATAGATAAGTTGCATTCTTTTAAAATGAGTTCCATCAGAAAAATCAATAAAACCAAAATCTTTTTGTTTACGATGATTTTTAATCCAACCACTAATTTCTATTTCTTTATCCATAAATTTGTCTATTTGTTCATATATATCTTTAACATCTAATTTCATAATTCACCTCTATAATATTAAACTAATTCCCATGATAATAGCTCCAAGAACCATCCCAATATAAATTTTATTTTTATTTTCAGTTTCTTTTATTTCTGGTAATAATTCAAACACTAATAAGTAGACTACCATTCCTAAAGTAACTGCAACTAAAATACCTGTTATTAAAATACTAATCGTACCTATTAAACCGCCTAATAGACCACCTAATAATGTTGAAATCATTAAACCAATGATTAATAAAATTGTTTTTTTCTTACTTTTCATTAATGAACCAATTTGCATTCCAAATGGCAAGTTATGTAGACCAATTGCGATTGCTAGTAGTAATCCTGAATTCATATTTGAATCACTCAATGAATAGATTGCCATTCCTTCAACAAAGTTATGAATAAGTAAAGAAATAAAAGTCATTAAACCAATATGATGTAAATGATTATGATGAGTATTAATTTCTTCATGATGATCATGATGAGGAATAAATTTATCAGCAAATTTTAAGATACTCATTCCAACAATCAAACAACCGATTAATAAACCTAAACTAATAAATGAATTAGCAAAATAAAAATTAAAATTTTCCATCGCCTCTGAATTTAGTTCAAAAACCGCTAGTAAGATTAAAACACTAAATGACATTCCAATTGCTATTTCAACCAAAGTGTTTTTTTTCTTAATAATTAGTGTTAGCAAATATCCAAAAATAAAGAAGGAACTTGCTAATAAAACAAGTAATAATGCTTGATTATTCATAAAATCAACTCCAAATAAATTATATCATAAAAAAAGACAAAGTAATTAACTTTATCTTTTAAATTATAAATTAAGGGTTTTTCAATATGTTATCTACATGAAAATATGTTATTTTCTTTTGCCCACCTTTGGAAGTCACTGTCAAATTATATGTAGATCTTGTACTAATCATAGTAACAACGCGATTATCATTTTTATCAATTGTTGCAGTCCAATCTTCTGGACTACCATCAGACTTAGCATCGACAATATCAGCAGTGAAATGAAATGTTGCAGCACAAGTCGAATTGCAATAAATCATTCTGCACATAGTATTATTTTCATTACACTTAATAGGAAACATTTTTTCTCTATTTATATCTAATTTTTCTTCAAAATTAAGTCTGTAAGTTTTATTAAATTTGCCGTTAAATTTAACACTTACAGCTAGGTCTTCAATAAAATCAATGGTTCCCGTTGCTTTGGGAGTTACTACTATTTTATTACCATTAACTGTGTAGGTTACTTTATTCTTACTACTACCAATAATTTCAAAATCAAACTTCCCTGGAGTTGTTGCATTAGCAGGAATTAAGCTCGCTTGTAAAGTTACTGATGGTCCTCCAAAATAAAGTGTTGATTTTCCAGCAATAACCTTAATATCTAAATCCGTTGCTTCAATATTTTTCGTCCATTTTGCTTCTAAGGTAATATCTTTGGTAATTAAAGTAGCAAAATTATATGTCTTCCCATCTAAGAACCAGCCTGTAAATGTATGACCAGCATAGATCGGATTAGCAATTTTAGCAACTGCTTTGTTTTTTCGACTTCTACTACTGTATTTGCCTTACCATTATTTGGTTTAAATGTTACTTTGAACTTTTCTAGTGTTGATTTAATACTTTCCCATTTTGCTTCTAAAGTAATATTATCAGTAACTTGTGTTTTAAAGTTATATTCTTTATTGTTTAAATACCAACCCAAAAATTTATAATTAGTTCTTGTTGGGTCTTTAATTTTAGAAACAGTTTTGTCCTTTTCTACTTCAACAACAGTATTATTCTTACCATTATTAGGTTTGAATGTTACTTTGAATTTTTCAATTGTTGGTGAGGCTGGATCTAGATCAGGTGTTGGCTCTTTTTCCTTCCAATTTGCTTTTAAAGTTATTGCTTTTTCAACTGGCTTCGAAAAATCATATTCTTCTTCATCT
>JAAZHN010000148.1 GCA_012510695.1 Mollicutes bacterium | reverse complement strand
CTATAATTCTATTTATCGAAGTGGTTGGACTCCTTACTTAATTCAAGCTAGATTAGATTTCTTTGATGAATAAACTCTTGAAATATACTTTTATTAGAGTATTATATTAGTTAGTGAGAAAAATGAATACCTTAATTATAATTATTACAATTGTTGGGTTATTAATTGACCAAGTTTCTAAATTTATTATTAGTTATTTATTTGAACTTAATCATTCAATTAAATTAATTAATAACTTTTTGTCTTTTACTTATAAACATAACTATGGAGCTGCTTGGGGGATTTTATCTGGTTTAAATATTTTATTTATCTTAATGGCACTTATCGGATTGTATTTAATATACAAGTATATAGATGAATTTAAAAGTAATAAAAGAAATAAAATAGCTTTTGGTTTTCTTTTAGCGGGTATAAGTGGAAATTTAATTGATCGAATATTTTTTGGTTATGTTAGAGATTTTATCGATGTAAAAATATTTAATTATAATTTTCCTATATTTAATCTGGCTGATTCTTTAATTGTGATTGGCGCTATACTAATTATATTTGCAATAATAAAGGGGGAAGATAAACGTGAAAATTAATGTAGTAGAGTCTGATGAACTTCTAAGAATTGATAAGTATTTAACTAATAAAACTAAGATGAATAGATCAACTATTACGAAATTATTTAATGATAGTAAAATAAAAGTAAATGGAAATATTGTTAAACCTAGTTATAAAGTCTTAGTTGGAGATATAATTGAATATGAAGAATATATTCCTAAACCATTAAGTTTAGAAAAACAGGATGTCGATTTTGAAATAATTTATGAAGATGATTATTTAATAATTGTTAATAAACCAAGTGGTTTAGTTGTCCATCCTGGTAGTGGTAATAATGATCAAACACTTGTTAATGGCTTATTAAAACACACTGATAATTTAAGTGATGTAAATAATAATTATAGACCAGGGATTGTTCATCGTCTTGATAAAGATACAAGTGGACTATTAATCGTCGCTAAAGATAATAAGACTCATGAGTTATTAAGTCAAATGTTTATTAAAAGAACAATTAAAAAAGAATATATTGCACTTTTAATTGGTGAGTTTAAGCCTGATACGGCATTGATTGATGCGCCTATAGGTAGAGATGAAAAATCAAGAAAAATGATGAGTGTTACTTCTAAAAACTCTAAAGAAGCATTAACTCATTTAAGTGTTTTGAAAAGATATAAAGGTTATACTTTAGTAAAATTAAACTTAGAGACGGGAAGAACCCATCAAATAAGAGTCCACATGAAATATATCGGTTATCCTATTTATAATGATCCTGTTTATACTAATGAAAAATCAACAGAATTTGGTCAATTTTTACATTCTTCTAATTTAGAATTTATTCATCCAATTAAAAAAGAAAGGGTTTCTTTTGAAGCAGACTTACCAAATGAATTTAAAGAGTTTATAAATACATTAGAAATACTATAGATTTTTTCACACATAATTCAGGTATGTAAACTTTACTATTATTTTAATTTGTTATAAAATGGAAGTGGGTGATTATATGGAAACAATTGAAATTGCTAAAAAAGATGAAATAGTTATGAAACTAGTTCATTATTTTGTCACTGAAGAAAATTATGTTCCAATAATTGTTAATGGAGTTAAAAATGAAGTTTGGTTAGAAAACTCAGAAGGTCCATATAAAATTATTAGAATTAACTCTAATTATATACATAATAATGAGCAATTAAATTATGATATATTTAAAACTAAAAATGTTATGAAACAAATTCGTTCTAAGACATTATCATTAAAAATGAATTCATTAAATATCTTACTTGATGTTCGTAAGGATGTAAAATTATCTGATCAAAAGAATGTTAGTGTAGTTAAAATATCTTCAGAAAAAGACTTAAATAATAAACTATTAAATAATTTATTCCCAGAGATGAAAGATAAAATCTTAAAGGTTAAAGATGATAAAATAGATTTTTTATTTAGTGTATCTCATGATATAAATGAAAAAACTACTAAAGAAAATAAAGTTTATGAAGATACATTTAAACCTAAAAAGGTTAGATTAACTTATATTTTAATGGCTATATCGATTATTGCTTATGTTTTATCAGTATTTGGTAGAATTAGTGAATCAGTTGATTTAAATACAATGTTTGGTCTTCATAGATCATATGTTCTTGGTAAAGGACAATGGTACCGTCTTATAACTGCAGGGTTTTTACATGTTGATGTCTTACATTTATTTTTTAACATGTATAGTTTAAATATATTAGGTTCACAGTTAGAACAATTTTTAGGAAAAAGAAAATTAGCAATTATTTACTTTTTAAGTGCTGTTATGGCCTCAATGTTTTCAATAACATTAAATAACACATGGAGTATAGGGGCAAGTGGTGCAATATTTGGTTTATTTGGTAGTATTATCTATTTTGGCTATCATTACCGTTTATATTTTGGTCAAGCTTTAAGAAATCAATTAATACCAGTTTTATTTATGAACCTTTTATTAGGATTTATGATTCCTAATATTGATGTTGCTGCACATTTAGGCGGCTTATTTGCAGGTGTGTTATTAACAATGGCTGTAGGTATTGATGGTAAAACTAAAAAAAGAGACCATATTAATGGAATCGTTTGTTATTTATTATTAGTTATATTTTTATTATATTTATTATTGAAATAAAAAAGGTTCACAAATTAATGTGAACCTTTTTAAATCTTTCTATATAAACCAATTGCTTTTCCTAAGATAGTGCAATTATCTAAAATAATTGGTTCCATTGCATCATTTTCTGGTTGTAATCGAATATGATCTGTTTCTTTAAAAAATCTTTTTAAAGTTACTTCATGATCTTCAGTCATCGCGTCTACAAGTTCTCCGTTATTAGCGGTTTTACTTTTTTTAACAATAACTATATCATTATCT
>JAAZHN010000016.1 GCA_012510695.1 Mollicutes bacterium | reverse complement strand
GGGGGTAATTAAATGGAAGCATATGCAATACATAGAAAAGCGATGATTAAACCCTTAAAAGCAAGAATGACTTTGGATTTAATCCGCAATAAAGACGTTTTCACTGCTCGTGGAATCTTAAAAAATACAAATACAAAAGCAAGCCGTTTAATTATTAAAGTACTTAATTCGGCTGTGGCAAATGCAGTTAATAATCAAGGTGCTGATGAAAAAGATTTATTTATAACTGAATGTTATATAAATCCAGGGCCTGTATATAAAAGAACAAGATTTGCCTCAAGAGCAAATATCGATCGACATGATCATAGAACAAGTCACATTACAATTAAAGTAAGTGACAAAAAGGAGGTCTAATATGGGACAAAAAGCACATCCAGTTGGACTAAGAGTTGGAATCAATAAAGGATGGGAAAGTAATTGGTATGCACCTAAAAAAGATTTTGCTAAATACTTAAATCGTGATATTAAAATCCGTGAATATTTAGAAAAAAATCTTAAAGATGCTGCTGTTTCAAGTATCATTATTGAGAGAAATAAAAAAAGAACTGATATTAAAGTTAATACTGCTAAACCTGGTGTTGTAATTGGTCGTGGTGGAGAAGACATTGAAAAACTAAGAAAAGCTTTAAGTAAATTAGTTGATGAAGATGTATATATTTCTATCTTAGAAGTTAAAAAACCAGATCTATCAGCGGCTTTAGTCGCAGAAAATATCGCTAAACAAATTGAAAATCGTGCTAATTACCGTAATGCTCAAAAGAAAGCTATTAGAAATGTTATGAAAGCTGGAGCTAAAGGTGTTAAAACTAGTGTTTCAGGTCGTTTAAATGGAGTTGAAATGGCTCGTACTGAAGGTTATTCAGAAGGTACTGTTCCACTTCATACTCTAAGAGCTAATGTCGATTATGCTCATAAAGAAGCGAATACTTCTTATGGAAAAATCGGTGTTAAAGTTTGGATCTATAAAGGAGAAATTCTTTCTTTAGACCAAGTTGAAGAAGAACAACCTGCACCAAGAGAAAGAAGAGGTGCTAAACATGTTGATGCCAAAAAGGACTAAGTACCGTAAACCACATCGTATCAGTTATGAAGGTAAAGCTAAAGGAAATTTAACTTTACAACATGGAGATTATGGTTTAATGGCTACTGAAGGCGGATGGGTTAATGCAAGACAAATTGAAGCAGCTCGTATCGCGATGACAAGATACATGAAAAGAGGGGGAAAAGTAGTAATTAATATTTTCCCACACTTAGCACGTACTAAAAAACCTTTAGAAACTAGAATGGGTAAAGGTAAAGGTGGCGTTGAAGAATGGGTAGCAGTTGTCAAAAAAGGAAAAATCATGTTTGAAATTTCTGATGTTGATGAAACTGTTGCTCGTGAAGCATTAAGACTAGCTGCTCACAAATTATGTGTAACAACAAAATTTGTTAAAAGAGAAAGTGGTGAATCAGATGGAAATTAATGAAATCAGAAAACTATCTGAAGCTGACATCAATAAAAAAATCAAAGAATCTAAACAAGAATTATTTGATTTAAGATTAAAACAAGCTACAGGTAATTTAGACAAACCACATCAAATAAGAAAATTAAGAAAAACTGTTGCTAAAATGAAAACAGTTTTAAATGAAAAAGGAGGAAAATAATTATGCCAAGCCATGAAGTAACATTAAAAAAACATGAATTAGTTGGTAAAGTTGCAAGCGATGTTAATGATAAAACAATCATCGTTGTTGTTACATCGCATCGTAAAGATCCTCTTTATGGAAAAAGAGTAAAACACTCTAAGAGATTTACTGCTCATGATCCAAAAAACGAAGCTAAAGTTGGAGATACAGTTTTAATTGCTGAAACTCGTCCATTATCAAAAACAAAAAGATATGAACTAGTTAAAGTTATTGAAAAAGCTGTAATCTTATAAGGAGGGGACTTAAATGGTACAACAAGAATCAAGATTAAAAGTTGCAGACAACACAGGTGCCCGTGAAATTCTAGTTATTCGTGTCTTAGGTGGACATCATAGAAAAGCAGGAAATATCGGTGATGTTGTTGTCGGTACAGTTAAAAAAGCAATTCCTAATAGTAACTTAAAAAAAGGAAAAATTGTAAAAGCTGTAATCGTTAGAAGTGTTCAAGGAATTAGAAGAGAAGATGGAAGTCATATTAAATTTGATGATAATGCATGCGTTATTATTAAAGATGATAAGTCACCTGTTGGAACTCGTGTTCTTGGACCAGTCGCTAGAGAACTTCGTGATAAAAACTACATGAAAATCGTTTCTTTAGCTAGTGAAGTATTATAGGAGGCAATATGAAAGTAAAAGTTGGAGATAAAGTAAGAGTCATTGCTGGATCTGATAAAGGTAAAGAAGGCAATGTTCAAAAAGTATTAAAAAATACCAATCGTGTTATCGTAACTGGTGTTCATATTGTCAAAAAACATGTGAAACCGGGTCGTACAAACGAAACTGGTGGAATCTTAGAAGTTGAAGCACCAATTCATGCTTCAAATGTTAAAGTATTAGAAAGTAGTAAAAGAGAAAAGGCTAAGACTGAAAAAAAGGTTGAAAAAGCAAAAAAAGAACAAGTAAAAGAAACTAAAAAGGCTACTAAAAAAGAAGTAGTTGCTAACATTCAAAAAGATATGACTAAAAAAGCAATTACTAAAAATACTAGAAAAAATGCTGTAACTAAAAAAGTAGGTGGAAATTAATGAGTACATTTAAAGAATTATATAATAAAGAAATAGTTCCTGCATTAATGAAAGAATTTAATTATAAATCAGTAATGCAAGTACCTAAATTAGATAAAATTGTAATTAATATGGGATTTGGTGATGCTGCTCATGACTCTAAATATGCAGATGCTGCGATGAGAGATTTAGAAACATTAACAGGTCAAAAACCAATTCCAACAAAAGCTAGAAAATCGATTGCTGGCTTCAAATTAAGAGAAGGTCAAACAATCGGTGCTAAAGTTACATTACGTGGCGAAAATATGTATATATTTTTTGAGAAATTAGTTAAAATTGCTCTACCTCGTGTTCGTGACTTTAGAGGTTTAAATAATAAAGCTTTTGATGGTAAAGGTAATTATACTTTAGGTGTTAAAGAACAACTAATTTTCCCAGAAATTGAATTTGATAATGTTTTAAAAGTTCGTGGTATGGATATTATATTCGTTACAACTGCTAAAACAAATGAAGAATCATTAAAATTACTAAGTGCATTTGGAATGCCTTTTAGAAAGTAGGAAAGAGATATGGCTAAAACAAGTTTAAAAGTAAAACAAGCTCGCGAACCAAAGTTCAAAGTCCGTAAATATTCAAGATGTTCAAGATGTGGTCGTCCACATGCTGTATTAAAGAAATATGGAATTTGCCGTATTTGTTTCCGCGAACTAGCTAACAAGGGACAAATCGCCGGTGTTAGAAAATCAAGCTGGTAGGAAGGGAGGACTTTAAATGGTAAATGACAGAATAGCTGATATGTTAACTCGTATTAGAAATGCAAATCAAATGAAATATGACGAAGTTGAAGTGTTAGGTTCAAAAATGATAACTGAAATTGCGAAGATCTTAAAAGATGAAGGTTTCATTGAATCTTACAAAGTAAATCCAAGTTTAAAAGGAGATACTATTACATTAGTATTAAAATATGCTAATAACAAAAAAGAAAGAGTAATTACTGGTTTAAAAAGAATTAGTAAACCAGGATTAAGAGTCTATGCCAAAAGTGGTGAAATTCCAACAGTTCTTAATGGACTAGGAATTGCAATCATCTCTACTTCTTCAGGAATTATGACTGATAAGGATGCCAGAAGTAAAAATCTAGGAGGAGAAGTACTTGCCTATATATGGTAAGGAAACATAATTTATGAGTCGAATTGGAAATAGAAAATTAATCATTCCTGCTGGTGTAACAGTTACTAATGAAAATAACCAAGTAACAGTTAAAGGACCAAAAGGAGAATTAAAAAATAGTTTTGATAATCGTTTAGAAATTAATGTTGAAGAAAATCAAATAACAGTTAAAAGACCAAATGATAATCAAGAAATGGTTAGCTTACATGGAACTACTAATGCTTTATTAAATAATATGTTAGTAGGTGTTCATGAAGGATTCAAAACTGAATTAGAAACAATCGGTGTTGGATATAGATTTAGTGTTTCTGGTAAAAAATTAGTTATCAATTCTGGATATTCTCATCCAGTTGAAATGGAATTACCAGAAGGAATAAGTGCTGAATGTCCAAGTAATACAGAAGTAATAATCAGTGGAATTAATAAACAAGAAGTAAATGAATTTGCTGCTAATGTTCGTAAAGTAAGAGAACCAGAACCTTATAAAGGAAAAGGTATTCGTTATAAAGGCGAATATGTAAGACGTAAAGTCGGTAAGAAAGCTGCATAGGAGGGAAAATATGATAAAGAAAGAATCAAAAAATGTTGCACGTCAAAAAAGACATGCAAAAATTCGTAATAAAATAGTTGGTACTAAAGAAGTTCCACGTTTAAATGTATTTAGATCTAATGCTCATATTTTTGCTCAATTAATTGATGATGAAAATGGTGTAACTTTAGCTAGTTCTTCATCAGTAGAATTAAAGTTAAAAAATGGTAATAATTCTGAAGGGGCAGCTTTAGTTGGTAAAGATATAGCAGAAAAAGCAAAGAAAATCAAAATAAAAAAAGTTGTTTTCGACCGTGGTGGATATTTATATCATGGACGTGTTGCAGCTTTAGCAGATGCAGCTCGTGAAAACGGAATGGAATTTTAAGGAGGTTTATGATGGTAAAAGAAGAAAAAAATCCAAGAAAAAAATTCGTTGAAGAAAAAGATCCGAAAAAGAAATTATTGGATGAAAAAGTTGTTTCAATTAGCCGTGTTACAAAAGTAACAAAAGGTGGTAGAGATTTTCGTTTCTCAGCTACTATGGCTGTTGGAGATGGAAATGGCTTAGTTGGAATCGGAACCGGAAAAGCTAAAGAAGTTCCAGAAGCAATTAATAAAGGTATTCAAGCTGCTAATAAAAATTTAGTAAGAGTATCAATTATTGATAATCGTACTATTCCTCATGAAGCAACTGGTACATGTGGAAGAGCAAAAGTATTAATTAAACCAGCTATTCCTGGTAAAGGTATTATTGCTGGTGGAGCAGCAAGGGTTATTTTAGAACTTGCTGGTGTTAAAGATATCATTTCTAAATCACTAGGGGCTAATACTCAAGTAAATGTTGCCAAAGCTACTCTAAATGCTTTATTAATGCAAAAAACTCCTGAAAAAGTTGCAGAATTAAGAGGCAAAACTAAGGAGGAATTATAATATGAAATTAGAAAATTTAGAACCTTCTCTAACAAAAAAACCAAGAAAAAGAGTTGGTCGTGGTCCAGGAAGTGGATCAGGTAAAACATCTGGTCGTGGTGAAAAAGGATACCATTCAAGAAGTGGCTCAAAAATGAATCCATGGTTCCAAGGTGGACAATCTCCTTTATTTAGAAGAATTCCGAAAAGAGGATTTAATAATAAAAGATTTGCAATTAGATATGCAATCATTAATTTAAGTGATTTAAATAGATTTAATGATGGTGATACAGTTAATCTTGAATTATTAAAAGACACAGGAATTATTAAAAAAGAACTTAATGGCTTAAAAGTACTAGGTCATGGGAATTTAGAAAAGAAATTAACTATTCAAGCTCACAGATTTTCTAGTACAGCTGTTACAAAAATAGAAGCTAGTGGTGGAAAAGCAGAGGTGATTTAGGTGATAAATCTAATCAAACAACTAAGTGGTCCAACAAATAAAGACTTAAGAAAGAGAATATACTATACATTATTTGCTTTATTAGTCTTCTCAATCGGGACTGCAATTGTTCGAATTGGAGCTAAAAATTTAACAAGTGAATTAAGTTTCTGGCAACTTGCTTCATTAAATACTGGGGGTAGCATTAAGCCACACTCAATATTTGGTTTAGGAGTAATGCCTTATATTTCTGCTTCAATTATTATGCAATTATTACAGTCTGATATCGTACCTTATTTTAAAGATTTAAAAGAACAAGGTTATGTTGGTAGACAAAAATTAAATGTTATTACAAGATACATGGGAATCTTCTTTGCATTTTTACAAGGTTATGCTTTCTCAATGTATTTTATGAAAGATGCATCTCCGGATATGATTGTTAAAAGTACAGTAGTTTTAACTGCTGGAACAGCTTTTCTTTTATGGTTAGGAGATCAAATAACTAAAAAAGGAATTGGTAATGGTATATCTTTAATAATTATGGCCGGTATTTTAAATACAATGCCAGGAATGTTTATCACAGTATTTAAAGAACTTATTACTAATACAGGAGCTTCTTTAGGTGGTATCTTAGGATTCTCAGGATTTGTTTTAATCTATTTAATTATAATCGTGGGAATTATCTGGGTTCAACTTGCTGAAAGAAGAATTCCAATTCAATATTCTAATCGAACAACAAGTGCTTATGGAGCTCAACAAAGTTATTTACCAATTAAATTAAACTCTGCAGGTGTTGTTCCAGTAATATTCGCTTCATCAATTTTAAGTTTTCCAGGATTAATTGCAGGATTCTTAAATAATAAGGGATTTACTGAGTTTGTTGAAAAATATTTAACTTACACTGAACCAGTTGGTTTAGCAATATATGTGTTGTTAATTATAATATTTGGTTATTTCTACACAATCATGCAAATGAAACCTGATGAAATGGCTAAAAATTTAAATCAAAATGGTGGTTATATTCCAGGAATTAGACCAGGAAATGACACTGAAGATTTTATTACTAAAATCTTAAATAGACTATCTATTTTTGGAACATTATTTATAATTATCATTGCAGTCATTCCAATTATATTCTCAAAATTCTCTAATTTACCAACTTCGGTAACTATTGGAGGAACAGGGTTATTAATTGTTGTAGGAATCGCAATTGAAACTTATAAACAATTAGAAAGTAGTATAGTAAGTCGTAGTTATAAAACTAAAAGAAGGAGTCGTAGATAATAATGAAAAATATTATATTTGTCGCTCCACCAGCTGCAGGAAAAGGAACTCAATGTGAGTTATTAGTTAATAAGTATGGATATCATCACTTATCAACTGGTGATTTACTTCGTAATGTTGATCCAAGTACTGAAGTTGGTAAAAAGGTTCATGAAGTCATGAGTAGTGGTGGATTAGTTGATGATGAGTTAGTATTCTCATTAATTAAAGAACACCTACTTACCCTTGATTATCATAAAGGAGTCTTGTTTGACGGAGCAATTAGAACTCTTAAACAAGTTGAATTATATGACCAATTATGTGTTGATCTAAACATGGATCGTGGTCACGTAATATTTATCAACATCTCTGAAGAAAGAGCAATGGCGCGTAGCCTTGGTAGATTAGGATGTAGCTCTTGTGGAAAGATTTATCACAAAGTAAACATGAAACCAGAAGTTGAAGGTATATGTGATGTTTGTGGTGGAACCTTAGTTTCTAGAGATGATGATAATGAAATTACATTTAAAAATAGATTTAATACTTACCTTGAAAAAGTAGAACCGGTTTTAGATTATTATCGTAACCGTAATGAACTTATAACAGTTGAAGCAATGGATAATAAAATGGATACATTTGCTCAAATTGAGGAAGTATTAAATAATGATTAATATCAAAACAGATAAAGAAATAGAGTTAATGAAAGCAGCTGGTCATCTAAATTATTTGACTCACCAATATTTAAAAGAAAATATTAAACCAGGTGTTACAACTTCATATTTAGATGATCTTGCTTATAACTTTATTACAAGTAAAGGCGGAACCCCATCTTTTAAAAACTATCAAGGATTTCCAGGATCAATTTGTACTTCAATTAATGATGTCGTTGTCCATGGTATTCCAAGTAAGCAAGTTTTAAAAGAAGGCGATATAATCGCGATTGATATCGGAGTATTATATAAAGGTTACCATTCAGATTCAGCTTGGACCTATCCAGTTGGGAAAATAGATAAAGAAAAAGAACATCTTTTAGAAGAAACAAAAAATGCTTTATACAAAGGTCTAAGCAAAATAAAGAATGGTGTTAAACTAGGTGAGGTCTCAAGAGCAATTGAGAATCACGCTAAAGAAAATGGTTTAAGCGTTGTTCATGAACTAGTTGGTCATGGAGTTGGTAAAAATTTACATGAAAAACCTGATATACCTAATTATGGATATCCGGATGTAGAATTAAAAACAGGAATGACTCTAGCAATTGAGCCAATGTTAAACTTAGGAACAAGAAATATTTATCTTTTAGAAGATGATTGGACGATTGTTACTCGTGATGGAAAACCATCAGCACACTTCGAGCATACAATTGTTGTCACTGATGAAGGATATGAAATATTAACAGGAGAGTGAAAGAGTGGCTAAAGAATCAAAAATTGATGTTGAAGGCAAAGTTATCGAAGTTATGAAAACTGGTATTTGCAAAGTCAAATTAGACAACGGACATATTGTAGAAGCTCACGTTTCTGGTAAAATACGAATGAATATGATTCGTATCTCACTAGGTGATACAGTAGTCGTTGAATTATCTCCATATGACTTAACACGTGGGCGAATTACATATAGAAAGTAGGATGTGTGAATGAAAGTAAATCCATCAGTAAAAAAAATGTGTGCAAAATGTAAAATAATTAGAAGAAATGGCCGTGTTTTGGTTCAATGTGAAAATCCAAAACATAAGCAAAGACAAGGATAGGAGTTATTATGGCAAGAATTAAAAACATAGAATTACCAAATGAAAAACATATCGTAATTGCTTTAACAAGTATTCACGGAATTGGTCGTCCTTTGGCAAAAACAATTTGTGAAAAAGCAAAAGTTGATCCAAGTAAAAAAGCTAAAGACTTAACTGACGATGAAGTAG
>JAAZHN010000147.1 GCA_012510695.1 Mollicutes bacterium | reverse complement strand
CATTTAAAGAAAATGGCATTATTTCTACAGGTAAGTTAATTTTAAAAAAATGCAAAAGGCGGTAATAAAATGAAAAGAAATCCTATGGTTAGTATTGTAATTCCTGTCTACAACGGCTCTAATTATTTAAATCAAGCAATTGATAGTGTTTTATCTCAAACTTATCGAAATATTGAAATAATAGTTGTGAATGATGGATCAAATGACAATGGAAAAACAGAAAAAATTGCCTTATCTTATGGTGATCAAATAAGATATTTTAAACAAGAAAATGGCGGAGTAGCCTCGGCTTTAAATTTAGCAATAAATAAAATGCGAGGAGATTATTTTTCATGGTTGAGTCATGATGACTTATATTATCCAAATAAAATTGAAAAACAGATAGAATATTTAGCAAATAATAATTTCCAAAATATTGTGCTTTATTCTGATTATGACTTAATTGATGAAAACTCAAATTTAATAAGCGAGTGTATTAAACCCCATGAAATTTTAAAAACAAAACCTGAATATGCTCTTCTAAGAGGGCACGTTAATGGAATAACCCTCTTAATACCTAAAGTTGCTTTTTCTAAAATCGGTTTATTTGATGAAAGGCTAAGATGTACACAAGATTATGATTTATGGAATAAAATGATTAAACATTATAATTTTATACATTTACCATTAATTTTATCTAGTACTAGAATTCATAATAAACAAGATTCTAAAATTTCGCCTAAAGTCATCATTGAAGGTGAAGCATTGTGGATTAAAATGATTAAAGATTTATCTTTAGAAAAAATGATTCGTCTAGAAAATTCTGAATATAAATTTTATTTTGAAATGAATAAATTTTTAAAAGATACTCCATATATAGAAGCACAAAAATATGTTGAAAAAAGACTTCAAACCATCTTAGAAACCAAAAAAAAGGATTTAAACAATATTAAAGTTTCTATTGTGATTCCATTTTTGAATAGAATTGATCTATTGTTAGATTCTTTGAAATCAGCAATGGGACAAACACATAAAAATATAGAAATAATATTGATTAATGATGGATCTACGGATAATTTGCTAAAATTGAATAAAATTGTTAAATCAGATTGCAGAATAAAATTAATTACGTTTGATAAAAATAAAGGAGTATCTAGTGCACGAAATAAAGGAATTGAAGAAGCAACAGGTGAATATATAGCCTTATTAGATTCTGATGACTTGTTTGTAAACGAAAAAATAGAACAACAATTATTACAAATGATTTTAAATGATGCAATTATTTCTCATACATCTTATATAAGAAGAACTGGAAATAAAGAAACATTAATAAATAGTGGTGCAGTAACTGGAAATGTTAAATCTCAAATAATATATGCCTGTCCTATTGCAACTCCTACAGTTATGGTAAAAAGAGATTATATTATAAAAAATAACATCAAATATAATGAAGAATATAAAATAGGTGAAGATGTGTGCTTTTATCTTGATATTTTGAGGCATACTAATTTGTTAGGAATTGATAAACCTTTAACTATAGTTAATACAAATGAAAATAGCGCTGGATATAATTATAATAAGCAATTGGAAGGATTAAAAACAATACTGTCTTTTGTATTAAATGATAAAGTTTATTCAAAAGAAGATTATTCAATAGCGTGTCTTGCACAATATTTAACAAATTTTTATTTTGAAAACAACTCGGAAATGCACAATAATATTTATCAAAATTGCGAAAATTGCAAAAGATTACGTGAAAGTACATCTTGGAGAATTACTAAACCTTTAAGGGGGATAAAATTAATATATTCAATAGTAAAAACAGAAGGTATTTTAAAAATCAGTAAAAAGATATTTAATAAGTCTAAAAAAATAATATTTAATAGAAAATAGGTGATTTAAATGAAATTTAAACCTAAAGTTTCTATCATTATACCAGTTTACAATGGTGAAAACTATTTTAAAGAAGCTATCGATAGTGCTTTAAACCAAACATATAATAATATAGAAGTAATAGTAGTAAACGATGGTTCTATAGATAACACAGAAGAAATTGCTTTGTCTTATGGTAAAAAAATCTTATATTATAAAAAGAGTAATGGTGGTGTTTCAACTGCACTAAATTTAGGCATCAAAAAAATGAGTGGGGATTATTTTTCATGGTTAAGTCATGATGATTTATACTTACCCGAAAAAATAGAAACACAAATAAATTATTTATTTCAAAATAATTTAATTAACACAAATACAATATTATATTCAAATTATATAATAATAGATCAAAATTCTGAAGAAATTAAAAAAGTAATTTTAGATACTAAAGTACTAAATGTAAAAAGAGAATACGCTTTACTTAGAGGTGCAATTAACGGAATAACACTATTAATTCCTAAAAAAGGTTTTGATGATTGTGGTTATTTTAATGAAAATTTACGGTGTGCTCAGGATTATGATTTATGGCTGAGATTACAACAGAAATATAAATTTATCCATATCATCAATGTTTTAACTCAAACAAGGATACATAACGAACAAGATACTTTGACTAATCCTAAAGTTATAAGCGAGGGTAATCTGCTATGGGTTAAAATGATAGAAAGTGTTTTAGATGAAAGAAAAGTCTTTTTAGAAGAAAATGTTTATAATTATTATTATGAAATGGCTTCTTTTTTAGGAACCTCTGTATATATTAAAGCTTTAGAACAT
>JAAZHN010000146.1 GCA_012510695.1 Mollicutes bacterium | reverse complement strand
ATCGATAATTTAAAAATTAGTTTTATTTATTTAGATATTTTATTAAGTCAGTATAAAAAAATGCTTAATAATGATTCACATTTTAATTTAATCATCGATAATAGTGAGAGGGTTTCTATATACTCATATTTGGCAATTAACTCTTTAGTGGGATCTAGAATTAACCGTGATTTATCTCTTAAAGTAATTACTGATCTTGCTAGTTGGCCAACATATGAAACATATAATAATCAACTAGTTGAGGCTATTCATGATTATGGAGTAGTGGAGTTAGATAATAATTTAAAAGAACAGATTTTAAAATTAAAGAAGAATTAAAAATAAAACAGTCTATTGACTGTTTTATTGTTGTTACATTTGAATTTTATGTTTTACTTTTAACCAAGATGCAAAGCAGTAGCAGTAGATGATTCTAAATACTATATTGACAATAGCTGCGAAGACTAAGAATATAGCATATAGACCAAGGTTACTAATAAACACTGCATAATCTGCTTGAAAGTTTCTTGCTGTTAAGATTAGTAAAACAAGGAAATATAAAATTAAAAAGATAAATGGAGCGAAGAAGAAACTATGAATGAAATATTTTTTTACTTCTAATTTTCTTCCTCCCGGAGTACTTTTAAACTCTTCTTTATATTTTTTTATTTTTTCTTTGTCTAATTCATAATACGATTTCATAATGCACACCTTTCTATTATTTAAATTATATAGCATTTATTACTTTTAATCTAGACTTATTTTATTAATTAATTTATAAAGTCTTCATAAATGGGTGCTTTAATTTTGTTTTTAAAAGTGCAATATTATCATGTTTTTGTTAAAATGATTTTGGTAAGAATATGAAAGTTATGTTTATGAAAGAATTAAAGTCAGCTATTAAAGTATCGCCTTGTGGCTATTTCTTTAAACTCCTTATTTCAGTAATTCTAAGAGGATTATTGCTTTTAATTCCTATTTTACTTGGTAATTTAATTAATGAATTATCTAAGGGGAATTATGAAGCGGCATTTCGAAATTTAATTTTCCTAGCGGTTTCTGCTATCTTTTATCGTTTATCTGAAAGTATTAATAATTATGTTTATCATAAAGTATATAATAAAGAATACCAACATAACTTTGAAAAATATGTTGTAATGACAAATAATAACTCAATCTTTAGTTTATCAAGATTTACTATTGGTGAGTATTCAAATATGGTAATTAATGATGTTAATGTAGTTGCTTCTTTTTATACTAACTTAATTATTAGAGTAGTTCAGTTATTAGAGTTTTTATTTATTTATTCTTATTTTTTAAAATTAAATATTTATTTATTTATCGTTGTCGTAGTTTGTAGTATTTTAATTTTCTTATTTAGTTTAAAAACTACTAAGATCTTACAAAAACTAAATCATCAAACTAAACTTAATCAAGATGATCTAGCATCTTCAACAAGTGAATATTTTTGGGGAGTTAAAGAAATTAAAAGTTTCAATATTTTTGATAAAATATTTATTCGTTTAAGTAATAAGATGCACAACTATTTAGAGGCTAATCGTAAGTATAATAATCAGGCTGCATATTTT
>JAAZHN010000015.1 GCA_012510695.1 Mollicutes bacterium | reverse complement strand
GCCACATGGGCATGGGTCGTTTCTTCCGACTTTAGTACTTTTCTTAGGTTTTTGTTTAACCTTTTCTTTACCATCATTAGCAGACCCTTTTAGGGTTTGTTCTCTTTCAACTCTTTGGCTAATTTGTGCTTTGAGTAAGAATGTCGTAATTCTTGAGTCAATGCTATCAAGCATATCTTCAAATATTTCAAATCCTTCAAGAGCATATGCTTGAATCGGACTACTTTGAGCGTAACCTCTTAAGCCAATTCCTTCTCTTAAGTGATCCATTACATTTAAGTGTTCTACCCAAGCATTATCGATTACTCTTAATGAAATTGCTTTTTCAAATTCATCAATTCCTTCTTCAGGTAACACAGATATCTTTTCTTCATATTCTTTTATAATAAAATCATAAATAATATCTTTAACTTCATCTACTTTTTTGTCTTCAATTGATTTAACTTTAAAATTTGCATTTCTCGTATAGTTTGTATTAACAAATTCTGTTATTTCTTTTAAATCTTCTTCAGTTAAATAGCCTTCAGGTTCTATATGGTCTTCGACTAATTTATCAATACTGTTTTTAATATTTTCAACAATTCTTTCATGAATAGATTCTTCATCAAGAATTTCGTTTCTTCTTGCATAAATAATTTGTCTTTGTTCACTCATTACATCATCATATTCAAGGACACTTTTACGATAGTCAAAGTTGTTTCCTTCCACTTTCTTTTGAGCCCCTTCAATAGTTTTTGTAAACATGTTTGATCTAATCGCTTCATCTTCGGCAACACCAAGATTCATCAACATACCTTTGATTTTTTCTGTTCCAAACCTTAGCATTAAATCATCTTCAAATGATACAAAGAATTGACTTGATCCTGGATCACCTTGTCTTCCTGAACGACCTCTTAACTGATTATCAATTCTCCTTGATTCGTGTCTTTCAGTTCCAAAAACAAATAGTCCGCCAAGTTCTCTTACCTCATCATCAATTTTAATATCGGTTCCACGACCAGCCATGTTTGTCGCGATTGTTATTGCTCCTTTTTGACCGGCTTTGGCAATAATTTCAGCTTCACGAGCATGATTTTTAGCATTTAATACTTCATGAGGTAATTTATGTTTAGTTAATAATTCACTTAATCTTTCGTTTGACTCAACTGAAATTGTTCCGACAAGAATTGGTTGACCCTTTTCATGAACTTCTCTAATTGAACGAATAATTGCAGTATATTTACCTTTTTCAGTAGAATAGACTAGATCTGCAAGATCTTCTCGGGCAATGGGTTTGTTAGTTGGAATGCGTATTACAAACATATTGTATATATTTCTAAATTCTTCTTCTTCTGTTTTGGCTGTACCTGTCATCCCAGATAGTTTGCCATACATTCTAAATAAGTTTTGGAACGTGATTGTTGCCATTGTTTGAGTTTCTTCATTAATTTCTACGCCTTCTTTGGCTTCTATTGCTTGATGTAGGCCTTCACTAAACTGTCTTCCTGGCATTAATCTACCTGTAAATTGGTCAACAATTATTACTTGATTCTCCTCATTAACAACATAATCAACATCTCTTTTCATACCATAATTTGCTTTTAGAGCTTGACTAATATGATGAACCAAAACCGAATTTTTAATATCATAAAGATTATCAATTCCAAATGATTTTTCTATTCTTTTACTTCCTTCTTCAGTTAATGAAACACTTTTTGTTTTAGCATCCAATGTGTATTCTTTATCTTCCACAAAATTTTGAACTGATCGATTAGCATCAACATAAAGATTTGCTGAATCAAATTTACCTCCAGAAATAATAAGCGGAGTTCTTGCTTCATCGATTAATACCGAGTCAACCTCATCAATAATACAATAATTAAGAGGCCTTTGTGTACGGTCTTCCTTACGAACAACCATGTTATCCCTTAAATAATCAAATCCTACTTCATTATTAGTTGAATATGTAATATCAGAGTTATATACTTCTTGTTTTTCTTTTGGACTAAGTTCTCTTAAGTTAACTCCTACTGTTAAGCCAAGAAAGTCATAGATGCCACCCATCCATTCAGCATTTCTTTGAGTTAAGTATTCGTTAACAGTAATAACATGAACTCCTTTTCCTTCTAGGGCATTTAAATAGGCCGGAAAAGTAGTAACCAATGTTTTTCCTTCTCCTGTTTTTATTTCGGCAATATTCCCATTATGAATTGCAATTGCCCCTAATAATTGACAATAGAATGCTCTTTCTCCTAGAATACGATCTGCAACTTCACGAACTGTCGCAAAAGCAGGCACTAAAATATCATCTAACGTTTCACCATTAGCTATTCTTTCTTTGAATTCTTCCGTTTTTTTCTTTAGATCTTCATCAGACATATTTTTGTATTCTTCTTCAAGTTCTACAATTTTATCAGCGATTTTTTCAAATCTTTTTAATTCTTTGTATTCTGAATCTAATAATTTTTTTATGAAACTCATTTTATCATCTCCACATGGAATATCTTATCATATATTAGAAATTTTTACACTTATATCTTGTTTTTTTCAATAAAAAACTATAGTTTTTAAACTATAGTTTATTCAGTGTCAATTACTCCATAATTTCCATCTTTTCTTCGATAAATTACTGAGAAACATTCTTTATCAATGTTCTTAAACAAGAAGAAGTCATGATTTAACATTTCCATTTGTAGAATAGCTTCTTCTTCATCCATTGGTTTTAGTTCAATAATCTTTCTTTTAACTATTCCTTTTTCAATATCTTTTTCTAAATCTTCATCAGGTAAATTATCAGCAAAATTAAACTCATTGCTATCTCCTGATCTTCTTTTCTTCAATTTGTCTTTGTTCCTTCTAATTTGAGCATCTAATTTATCAATAACTAAATCAACAGCGGCATATAAATCTGAGTGACTTTCCTCTGCTCTTAAAGTTACCTTATTAATTGGGATAGTTACTTCAATTGTTTGATTAATTCCTTTAACTTTAGCTAAAACATGAACATTTACTTCTTCTGGTTTATTGAAGTATTTTTCCAATCTAGTTAATTTGTTTTCAATATGTTTTTTAATTGGGTCAGTAATTTCTAACTTTTGACCTCTTATATTTATTTTCATAAGTCTTCCTCCTAAGTTAATGATAACATTATTTTAAAACAAATTCTAGATGTTTTAATCTAATACATAGACATCTTTTGCTCTTAATCCCTTTGGAGTCTCGGTTAATTTAAATGAAACTTTTTGTCCTTCAATTAAAGTTTTATATTCAGTGTTTACAACATCTGAATAGTGGACAAAAATATTTTGCAAGTCTTTGTAAATTATAAAACCATATCCTTTTTCTAAATCAAACCATCTTACAATTCCAAACAAAAATATCACCTCTATTCTGTGCCAAATATTCTCTATAAAATATGTACTTGTGTTTAAAATATGTCTAAAAGTATTAAATTTATGTCTAAAATGTCTATTATAAAGAATGTTTTTCTCTTTTTATTTGTTTTAAGCAACTAAATTATTATAAAAGACTGGTTTCATTTTTTTTTATTAAAAATGTTTTATGTT
>JAAZHN010000145.1 GCA_012510695.1 Mollicutes bacterium | reverse complement strand
TGGGATGTATCAGAAAATCAAAATAATAGTATAGTTGCTTATATAATAGATGATGGTCTAGAAGCAAATTCTTATCATTTATATATACAAAGTAATAATGAAATATATGCTAATCCTAATTCAAGGAACTTATTTGCTGGACTTTATAATGTGGTAGCAATAAACAATTTAAATTTATTAAATACAAGTAATGTCACAGATATGTATGGTATGTTTAGTAGTTGCTGGGGTTTAACAAGTCTAAATGTAGTTGAATTTGATACAAGCAATGTCACAAATATGTCTTGGATGTTTGGTGGTTGCAGTAGTTTAACTAGCTTAGAAGTAAGTTCATTTGATACCAGTAGTGTCACAGATATGTCTTATATGTTTTATTATTGTAGTGCATTAACTAGCCTAGATTTGAGCACATTTGATACAAGTAAGGTTACATATATGTCTTGGATGTTTTCTAATTGTAGTAGTCTTACAGGTTTAGATCTAAGTTCATTTGATACCAGTAGTGTCACAGATATGTCTTCGATGTTTTATGGCTGTAGCAGTCTCACAAATTTAGATTTAAGTAATTCAATAATTAATAACTTAATAAGTAGATGCGATATATTTAAAGATTGTAGAAGTGACTTGAATATTATAGTAAATGATGCTAGTTCAAAAGCAATCTATGAATACTGGTTAAACAATAATGAAAAGTGTAGTTATGGGACTATAAGTAAGAATAAGAAGAGCATAACTATAAAGAAAAAACTAATGTAATTAGTTTTTTCTTTTGTTTACAAACAACTGTTTGTATGATATTCTTATTTTAGGATGTGATAATAATGTATGCATATATTAAAGGGATAATTAGTGAAGTTAATTCTAATCATATAGTAGTGGATAACCAAGGAATTGGTTATTTAGTATATGTTGCTAATCCTTATGTTTATCATCTTGATGATGAAGTAACTGTTTATTTATATAGTCATATTAGGGAAGATGCTTATACTTTATATGGATTTAAGAGCTTAGAAGAAAAAGAATTATTTTTAAAATTAATTAATGTTAAAGGAGTAGGACCTAAAATAGCTCTACCGATGCTTGCGACTGGGTCTGTTTCTGGAATAGCAGATGCGATTGATCGAGAGAATATTTTATATTTAACTAAGTTTCCAAAAATTGGTGAAAAGTTAGCTCGTCAAATTATTTTAGATTTAAAAGGAAAATTAGTTAAAAGTATTGATGTTAAAACTTATAATTATGATGAATTAATTAGTGTTTTAGAAAATTTAGGATATAAGATGGCTGATATTAAAAAGGTAATTGCCCAAGTTAATCAAAATGAGGATATTGAAACTCAAGTTAAAGAAGCACTTAGGTTGTTATTAAAATAGGAGGGTGTATGAGTAGAGTAATTGATGGTGAAAAACTAAACAGTGATGAATTTGAAGTATCATTAAGACCTAAAAAAATTATTGAATACATCGGTCAAGATGATGTAAAAGAAAATATCGAAGTTTTTATTAAAGCAGCTCGTATGCGTGATGAATCATTAGACCATGTTTTATTATATGGTCCTCCAGGTCTTGGAAAAACAACGCTTGCCCATATAATCGCTAATGAGATGGAATCAGATATTAAAACTGCTAGTGGACCAGCAATTGAGAAAAGTGGGGACCTTGCAGCTATTTTAAGTAATCTTGAACCGGGTGATGTTTTATTTATTGATGAAATTCATCGTATGCCAAGAGTAATTGAAGAAATATTATATTCAGCAATGGAAGATTTTACTTTAGATATTATTGTTGGGGTAGAAGGATCAAGTAGGACTTTAAAAATAGATTTACCACCATTTACTTTAGTTGGGGCAACTACTAGGGCAGGAGATTTATCCGCACCTCTAAGAGACCGTTTTGGGATTGTTTCTAAACTAAATTATTATACTGAAGAAGAACTTGTTTTAATTGTTAAAAGAACATGCCGGGTTTTGGAAATTGAGATTGTTGATGAAGCAGCCCTAGAAATTGCTAAAAGAAGTAGAAAGACGCCAAGGGTTGCTAATAGATTATGTAAAAGAGTTAGAGATTTTGCTCTTGTTTTAGGTAATAGTAAAATAGATATGGATATTACTTTAAAATCATTAGGTAAACTAAAAGTAGATAGTCATGGTTTAGATCAAGTTGATATTGAATATTTAGAATCATTAATTCATAAATTTAATGGAGGACCAGTTGGAGTTGAAACAATCGCAACTTCAATCGGGGAAGAGGTAACAACCATCGAAGATGTCGTAGAGCCTTATTTACTTCAAGAAGGATATATTAAAAGAACTCAAAGAGGAAGACAAGCTACTGAAAAAGCTTATAATCATTTAGGTATTGATCAAAACTTATCCTTATTTTAATAAATATATTTGTTATAATAGATTATTAGGAAGGGTGGTATTATGGTTTATGTTCCTTTAGGAATTAAAACTGATTATAGTTTACTTAAAAGCATCATAAAAATTGATGATTTAATAAATATGGCAGTTAAAAATAAATTTAATACCATCGGTATTTTAGACAATAATCTATTTTCTTTGGCTGAATTTTATTTGAAATGTCAAAAAAATAAAATAAAACCGATAGTTGGTTTAGAAGTGTTATTAAATGAGTATCCAATTTATTTATATCCAAAAAATAACCGGGGCTTAAGAAACTTATTTTTAATTCATGATTTAATTTTTGAAAGAGAATTAACTACTAATGATTTAGAATTACATTCTGATAATATTATTTTAGTTTTACCATATGATAGTTATAGACTATATAAAGAGTTAAATAGTATTTTTAATGAAGTATATTTATCTTATGAAAATGATCAAGAAAAACAAAATGCATTGTTAATATCTAAAGAAGTTTTATTTTTAAATAAAGTTTTATATTTTAATCCAAGTGATGCTGACTTAATAAATTATTTGAAAATGATTGAGTTAGGAGAAAATAGTGAAAATTATTCTTTAGAAAATTATCAAACTAATCGATTATTAAGTGATTCTCAAGTAATAACTGAAGATAAAGAAACAACTATTAAGTTTTCCTCATTAATTGATTTAAATTGGGTTAATAAAAAGAATTATTTACCTCATTATGAAACTAAGAATAAAGATAATTATGAGTTTTTAAAAGAACTTAGTATATTTGGTTTAAAGAAAAGATTAAATGATAAGG
>JAAZHN010000144.1 GCA_012510695.1 Mollicutes bacterium | reverse complement strand
TATTAAACAAAAATAGTAACATTTCCAGTTTTACCAGCAGCAGTTAATCTAGCATTAATAAAAGTTTGGGCAGCGGTATCTTTGACAATTATGTTTATACCATTAGTTATATTTGCGAACATATCAGTATTATAAGTAACTATTATAAAAGTAGCAATTCTTAAATCTAGGCTAGTTAATGCACTACAACCCTCGAACATCGAAGACATATTTGTAACTTTACTGGTATCAAATGTGCTCAAATCTAAGCTAGTTAATGCACTACAACCATAAAACATAGATGACATACTTTGGGCAAGGCTAGTATCGAATGAACTTAAATCAAGATTGGTTAAACTACTACAACCAGAAAACAGACTATGCATAGAAATCACATTACTTGTATCAAATGAATTTAAATTAATTGTGACTAAATTTGTACAATCAGAAAACATTGCCTCTGCCCATACCAGGCTAGATGTATTAAACGATGTTAAATCAAGGTTAGTAAGACTTGTACAAGAACCAAACATATATTCCATATCAATAACTTTTGATGTGTCAAAAAGACTTAAATCAAGACTTTCTAGATTATAACATCCACCAAACAACGTAAACATATATAAAACATTACTTGTATCAAAGTTACTTAAATCTAACTCTATAATGCTTTGACATCCTGAAAAAGTTCCACGCATACTTGTAACATTTGAAGTGTCAAATGATTCTACATTCAAACTAGTTACATTATATAAAGCTTCAAATAAAAAATCCATGTTTAAAACATTTGAAGTATCAAAATTACTTGTGTCTAGTTCAGCAATACTTTCACATCCATAAAACATTTGATACATTGTAGTAACAAGATGAGTTCTTAAAAAATTCAAATTATTAAATTCTAAAACATTTGAAAAAAGCCTAAAAAGATACTTGCTATTAGGATTAGCTAATATTATTCCATCATTAGATTGAATATGTAGTTCATATGTGTTCGTTCCTAATCCATCATCAATAACATATGCCATTATTCCACCTTCACCCGCTACCGAAACATCCCATGATTCAACAGCGCCCATCGGAATATTTATACCACTTTCAAAACTTACACTGGTTATATCTGATGCATATGCCCAAAACAATTCGTAAGTATCATAATCTTGTCTAGCTACTAAAGTTTGAAATGCAAATTCTGCATTGATAGAAATAGTTAAATAAAATTCTTTATTTTGATTATAATCTTGAGAAGATCCTGTTTCAATAAATGTAATATTTAATGTATAAGTATGAGTCGTACCCGGTGCAATACTGGCACCATTATGAACTAAACTCTCAATAACTGGTACCGGTGTTTCTACTTTGTTATTACAAGGTATTGCATCACTACTAACACAACTTATTTCATAAACTAATTCATCATTTACAAACGTATTAATTAATTTTGAAAAATAAATATCATACCCTAGTACTTCTAGAGATCCACTATTAGTTACGGTAAATGACATAGTATCACTATCTCCTGGTTGAGAATTTTCTAAAGAAATAGAATCAGTTCCATTATATGTTAACTTAAGTGATCCTGATGTTGTTATATTGGAACTAGCTGTATCATTACCAATTACAATAGTAGTAAAATATGCATATGAAAAACCGATTATAAATGATATAAGAGTTATTATTGAAATAATCATTAATATCTTTTTATTTTTCATAAGTTCTCCTAGTTTAATTATATAAAAAATATCATCTATTGTCTAGATAGTATTTAATTTATTAAATCATCAATGTTGGGTTACAATAGATGTGAAACAATTTAGTACATAAAAAAGTGATTCATGACTTATAATTGAGTTATTGAACAAATCAATTAGATTGGTCGTGAATCACTATGAATATTATATACGAAATTG
>JAAZHN010000143.1 GCA_012510695.1 Mollicutes bacterium | reverse complement strand
TCAATTTCGTATATAATATTCATAGTGATTCACGACCAATCTAATTGATTTGTTCAATAACTCAATTATAAGTCATGAATCACTTTTTTATGTACTAAATTGTTTCACATCTATTGTAACCCAACATGCAAATAGAACAGGTAATGTAACAATATATGTACCATAGTTCTTTAATAATGTTATAATATTATTTGGTGGTTTTATGTTCCAAGAAGAATTAAAATTAGTTCCTGATAAACCAGGTTGTTATCAAATGTATAATAAAGATAATGACATTATTTATGTGGGTAAAGCCAAGGATTTGAAAAAAAGAATTTCTTCTTATTTTAATCGTCAAGTTAGAGATAAAACTAAGGTTTTAGTTTCAGAAATCTCTCATTTTGAGTATATAGTTACTTCTACCGAGTTAGAGGCTTTTATTCTTGAAATAAATTTAATAAAAAAGTATAAACCTAAGTATAATGTTTTATTAACTGATGATAAGTCTTATCCATATATTGAATATAGGAGATATCCCTTTCCAAGTTTAAGGGTAGTAAGATATTTAAAGGTAAAAAAAGATAAAGATTCTAAACTATTTGGACCTTTTCCAAATAGTTATGCAGCTAGAAGGGTAGTTAATTTGATAAACCGGATCTATCCTTTAAAAAAATGTGTAGGTATGCCTAAACAAGTTTGTCTTTATTATCATATTGGTGAATGCTTAGGATACTGTGTTATGGATGTACCAAAAAGTAAAATCGATGAGATGGAACAAGATATAATTAGATTTTTAAGTGGTAATGATAAAATAATTACAGATAAAATAATGGAAAGAATTAATTATCATTCAGAAAACATGAATTATGAGGTTGCTAAAGAGTTAACTGAAGAATTAGATTATATAAAAATAGTATTAGATAAGCAAAAAGTTGAGCTTAAAGATTTAGAAAATAGGGATGTAATTAATTATTATGAAAATGACAGTTATGTTTCTTTAGTAATATTCTTTATTAGGCATGGAAAATTACTAGAGGCTCATAAGACTATTTTTAATCATCATGATAATGTTTCAGAATCAATTGAAGAATATCTTGCTTTATTTTATGAAAATCATGAAATACCTAAAGAAATAATTATTAGTGAAAATCTTAATCCAGCATTATTAAAATCATTTATTGATACTAATTTTGTAATTCCTAAAAAAGGTGATAAGAAGAGTATTTTAAATTTAGTTAAAGAAAACGCTAAAATTCATTTAGAGTCTGAATTAGAAAAAATAAAAATTGATAATAAAAGAACTATTGACTCTAATGAAGAGTTAAGATTATTATTAGATTTACCTAAACTTGTAAAAATCGAATCATTTGATAACTCAAATCTTTTTGGTAATTATTCAGTAAGTGGAATGGTTGTTTTTATTAATGGAAAACCAAATAAAAACTTATATCGTAAATATAAAATAGAAGTAGACTCTAATGATGATTATCAGATGATGAAAGAAGTAATATATAGAAGATATTACCGGGTTTTAATGGAGAAAAGCGAGTTACCTGACCTTATTATTGTCGATGGTGGGTTAAATCAAGTTAATGCTGCTTTAAGTACTTTAAATGACTTAGGATTATCCATTAGAGTAATTGGTTTAAAGAAAAATAAATATCATCAAACTGAAATGATTATTGATGGTTTAACAAAAAAAGAAATAAAAATTGATAAAACATCTGATCTTTTTCACTATTTAACTAGAATTCAAGATGAAACACATCGATTTACAATTTATTATCATCGAAAGTTAAGATCTAAAGGTAATTTAGCGAGTATCTTAGATGAAGTCCCTGGTTTAGGAGCTAAAAGAAAAAAAGTAATCTTAGAAAATTATCCTGATTTAAAAATGATTAAAGAAGTAAATATTGCGGAACTCTCTAAACTAATTCCTTCTAATGTAGCAATTAAATTAAAAGAATTGATCGAAGAATTATTCTGATAATTCTTTTTTTTATTTACTAATCATAGTATACTTAAGGGGGTGATTAGATGAGACTAATAAAAGTTAAAAAAGATAATTCAATAAAAGTTTCTAGTTCAACAGTATCATTACTCGATCCTGATTTTTGTTATATTCCAGTTTATAATAAATATAATGTATTAGTAAATATAGGTGATAAGGTATTAAAAGATCAACCTCTACTAAGTGCTGAATTTGGTAAAATAGTAACTTCACCGATAAGTGGGGTTGTTAAGGGTGTTAAAAATGTTTTAACAGTTAATGGGGAAGTTCAAGCTTTAGTAATAGAAAATGATTTTAAAGAAAAAAGTATAAATGCCAAGGGTTTTAAAAATGATCTTAGTACATATAAATATAAAGATTTAGAAACTATTTTAAGTAAATTATATATACCTG
>JAAZHN010000014.1 GCA_012510695.1 Mollicutes bacterium | reverse complement strand
GTTAAGGGAGTTTCAGAGAATCAACAAATCGTTACTTTAATTTTGAAAAGATTTCCAATTATCTCCTTTTTTGCTATTGTGTTTTCCGCACCATTTGTCGAAGAAATGGTTATGAGATATTATCCAAAAAAAGCAATTAAAAATAAAGTTGCCTATTACTTTTTCACCTCAATTATTTTTGGATTTATCCATGTACACTCTTTAACAAGTATAGAAGCATTAATTCATTTTATTAAATATGCTTATATGGGTGGATTTTTAGCCTATACATATTTAAAAAGAGATAATATTTGGGATGCAATTATTTTACATTCATTAAATAATTTAGTTGCCTTTATAACGGTTTTATTTTCTTGAATAATATTAATAATATTTATGACTTGTTTTTGATGAAAAAAATGTCTTTTTGATGTATACTTAATATAAGAATAGTTCATTGAAAGGCTAGATATATGAAAGATAAAATTAAAGATGTATTAAATGAATTTCAGTTATCTTGGTATTTAAAGCAAGTCTTTTTTGTGCCTAATAATCTTTTAGCGGGCTATTACTTTCTAAACTCTGGTGCTGCACCAGCACGTAAATTAAGAGATAGGAGTTTAAACAGAAATCACGGCCGTGATTTAAATAGTTATGAAGTCATAAATGATGAAGTTGAAGAAGATAATATTAATGATTCAGAACTTGATGATGATTTAGATGAAACGATTGAAACTGAGGAAAATTCGGCTCAAGATAATTTTAATGAGACTGCATCATCAACAAAGCCAGAAGTTAAAACACAAGCAAAAAACAAAATTATAAAAGCATTACTAAAAAGTCCATGGTTTTATTTTACTATCGCATGTATAGCTTCGATATTATTTATTGTTGGTATGATTATTTCAATGATCCCAAGAAAATTTCCGCCAACTATACCCAAATTACTTTGCAGTGGGCCTTCGAAAATTGATAATTATATTGTTATTACTACAAATGAATCAGGGGTTCCAGAAAAAATTTGGAGTTATTATGATTATATTGCTTCGATTACCTATAGAGAGTTAGGTTTATTAAATCCAGAAGACAGTAAAATTCCACATCAACTGTTCGCGATAGTTGCTTCATCTTCTATACTGGGTGAACAATATAATGAAGAAACATTAAAAAATAACTATCAAAAATATGCTCAGTGGTGTCCAAAAAACGCTGATGGCAAGTATGATATTAATAATCAATATGGATTAGATTGTTATGATTTTGATCCGAAAATAAATTTATTATTTATAGTTGAAGATAGTAAAAATACTCAAAAAACTTGTGATGTTAGAAGTGGCTGTCTTGGATGGGCTAATGAAGGATATTTTGAAAACTTTGGCATCGAAGATGGAAGTTGTCTTTTAGAATTTCAAGAGGAAAACCAAACTGAACCTAAAGTGAAAAATGCTTACTGTGAAATTAAAAAAGAGAATTATAATGAAGAAGGATATACGGTTATTACCGAAGGTGGTGTCAAAAAAGTTCTTGTTGAATTGGGGACTGAAGCAAAAATCGTTCGTCATAATGATTCATTACTTCAATATTTAATGCAAGCTATTGATGATACAAGAGGTGTCTTAATGGTTTCAAGAGAAGGAGTTCCTCAAAAAACTGAATATAAAAACAAATATAATTTAGATTCTCCAGCTTGTATGGGTAATGTTAGAGATGAAAATCAACCCATATTAAATGAAATGTGTTTTGGGGATTTAGAAAACCCAGATAAATCAAGTTTAAATGCGATCAATCAAGCATCAGAAAGAGGCTGGCCAGTACACCGAATTTTAACGTTTTGGTTTGATTACTACTTAGCTAGTTGGTCAAAGAGTGGTCAGGAATCTTGTAGGTTATATAAGCCTAATCCCGTTAAGGCAAAAACAATGACCAATTTTCAAAGGAAAGATTATTACAAACCGGAAACAGCGCATAAATTTGAAACTCATTTTGTAAAAAATTATTCAGATAGCACTTTAAAAATATTAGCAAGGCATGATAAAGTAAAGATCATAGATGCCAAAAATAGTTTTAATATGGCAATTAAAGATAAGGTAACACATTATGGTTTAGGAACAGGCAATGGTGTCGCGATGGCCGCTATTGCGATGGTAAATTATTTAGAAGGTTATGGTTACAAATTACCTTATTCATTTGGTGGGCATAACTTTAAAGCTAGAGCAGCTTCTCAAAAATATTGGGAGGTTAATTTTCATGGAGTTAGAAATGATTGGGGAGTTCCTGTTAAGAATATCGGGCCAAGTGCTAGGGATTTACCATATGATCAAATGATTCCAAAGGGTTTAGATTGTGTCGGTTTCACTGTCTGGGCTCTTCATAATGGTGGAGTTGAAAAAGTTCCTTATCACGCTACTTTGTATGCAAATCCCGATTTGGCTTTAAAATATAAAGAAAACGAAGGAAGAGTTAATGTCGCGATGCCTGGTGATATTATTTACAGGCCGTTTAATGGAACAACTGTTCACTCTAAACTTGTGATGGGAGTTGTATTTGACTACAATGATGTCATGGTCGGTTACCAAGTTGTTGAGGCTGTTGGAGTTGGTGAAGGAATTCAAACAACAGAAAGAGGAATTGTCTATGGTGGTAAATTAAAAGGACAATTAATTCATACTGGAGGATCTAGTGAGAACGATCCAGAAGTAATTGGTTATGATTACACTGAAACAGAACCAGACCCAAATGAATATGCTGTATTAGATCACTCATTTTGTTATGAACAAAGAGGACCTCATAAGGATTTATGTACATTACTTAATCCAGAAGACTATTTTAAAGGAGTGTTTAAATAATGAAAAACAAATTGATATTTTTAATAATCCTCGTACTAATCACGACAGGTTGTAATGCTAATTATATAATTAATATTAGTGAGGAACTTATTAAAGAAGAGTTAGTAATTTCTAATTATGAAAAAAACACTAAAGAGGAAAAATTGTTTTTTGACACACATTTAGGCATTCATTATTATCCTAATTATGAAATCTATTCGCCTGTTAATAGCCCTAATAAAAAATATTATCAAAAGAGTAAAAATAATCAAAATGATGATATTAAAGTAACCTATGATTTTAAAAAGGAAGAGTATTCTAATTCAGCAATTATTAAAAATTGTTTTGAAAAGTTTACTTATAGTTCAACTGATAGATATTCTACAATTAATGCTGAAAGGTTTACTTGTTTCTCTAAGTTTCCAACCTTAAATGAAGTGAGTATAAATATTCAAACTGATTTATCGATTATTAACACAAATGGTAAAACTAATGATCAAAAAACATATAATTGGACAATATCTAGAAATGATGCTGATAATGCAGCAATTATTTTCGTTTTTCCAAATCAAAAAACTGATAAAATCGAGCTTGAAGATGACCCAGTTGAAGGTGGTTCTTTAGATGCTGAGAGTAGGGTAGAATTTAATAATGAGTATAGCAATGAAGATATCGAAATCGATGAAGAAGAGGATATTAATTATGATAATGATAATGATAATACTGAAAATGATAAAAAAAGTGATTTAGTCTCTTCTTCTAATAAAGAAACTAAAGATAATAGCCCCTCATATATAC
>JAAZHN010000142.1 GCA_012510695.1 Mollicutes bacterium | reverse complement strand
GATCAAATTTTAAAAGTAAAATTTGAAATTAAAGATATAAGTGTTTCTGATGATGCCTTCTATTTCTATTTATTTGATTTAGATTTATATGAAGAAACATTAAGTAAAATAAATAATTTCTTGGAAATAAATCAAAGTTCTAAACACTTATTAGAAGGCAAAATAAATGTTCAAGGTAATAATGATATCCTATTTACTAGTGTCCCTTATGAGCCTGGTATGAAGGTTAAAGTAGACGGCATGGTTGTAAGCCCTATTAGGTTATTAGATACCTTTATCGGGCTTAAATTAACTCCTGGAGAGCATACTATAACATTTGATTTCTTTCCTAATGGATTAAAAGAAGGAATTATTATTAGTTCCTTGACACTACTTGTAGTAATCGGCTATTATATAAATAAGAAGGAGAATTTATGAAATTAAGTGTTATAATTCCTTGTTACAATGAAGAAGAAAATATTAATAATATTTATGACTCATTAAAAAAAGTCTTAAATGGTTTTCCCTATGAATTATTATTTATCGATGATGGTAGTAGTGATAAAACCTTTGAAGCAATAGATAAATTATATAAAAATGACAAGGATCATGTTAAATGTATTTCTTTTAGTCGTAATTTTGGGAAAGAAGCCGCGATGTATGCCGGGATTAAGCATGCTTTAGGAGAATATACTTGTATAATTGATGCTGACATGCAACAAAACCCTAAATATCTATTAGAGATGTATAATTATTTAGAAAATAATCCTGATGTTGATCAAGTTGCAATGTATGTTGAAAATCGTAATAAAAAGAATCTTAAAGGATGGCTTGCTAATAAGTTTTATAAGTTAGTTAATAAAATAAGTGATACTAAACTTTTAATCGATGCGAGTGATTTTAGAATGTTTAGACCAACAGTTAAGGATTCTATTTTAGAATTAGCAGAAGTAAATCGTTTTTCTAAAGGTATTTTTTCTTGGGTAGGATTTAATACAGTTTGTCTTCCTTATAAAGTAACCAAAAGAGAAAAAGGTGAAAGTAAGTTTAACTTTAAATCTTTAGTTAAATACTCAATCGAGGGAATGGTAGCATTTAGTGTTAAACCTTTAAGATTTATTACAATTGTTGGAGTAATTACTTCGATTGGTTCTTTAATATATATATTAGTAATCTTAATTAATAAAATATTTTTTACAGTCAATGTAAGTGGTTATTCATCAATGATGAGTGTTATTTTATTCTTTGGTGGTATCCAAATATTATTTATTGGGATTATTGGTGAATATTTATCTAAAACCTATTTAGAAACCAAAAAAAGACCTATTTATTTAGCTAAGCATAAAATAGGTTTTGATAAGAAAAATATTCTTTAATCTTCCTGAACTAAGTAAGCTTTATTTTGATAAGAAGTATGTAGCCATACTTTTTTATTTATTTCTGGTCTTTGTTTTAAATGATTATAAAAATCGATTATTTCTGGATTTTCATGAGGGTGTTTTAAAAATGATTCAGCATCTTTTTGAT
Source organism: Mollicutes bacterium (assembly GCA_012510695.1). Classification (GTDB taxonomy): domain Bacteria; phylum Bacillota_I; class Bacilli_A; order RF39; family UBA660; genus JAAZHN01. The sequence goes on along the minus strand of JAAZHN010000142.1, from coordinate 1,659 downwards.
ATAAACCTTTAATTCTTTCTTTTCTAGTCGCTTCAAGACGATTAATCGCGGTTAGAGGTTGACCACCTCCACCAACACAGCCGCCTTCACAATTCATAACTTCAATAAAATGATAATCTTTTAACTTATCTTTCATTTGAGTTAAATTAATTATTCCATGCACAACTAAAATCTTAAGATCTAAATCACCAATTTTAACAACAGCTTCTCTTGCCCCATCATAAGCCCGGATATTTGAAAGAGTATAAAAAGAAGGCTCTGGATTTGACCCAGTTAATTTATAATATGTCGTTCTTAGGGCTGACTCCATTACACCCCCGGTATTACCAAATATTTGACCACCACCAGAGGCAGAGCCTAATACTTTATCAAACTCTGAATCTCTTAAAGAAGCAAATTCGATACCACATTCACGTAACATCATCGATAATTCGCTAGTAGTGATAATATAATCAACATCAGTAATCTCTGGCCTTTTTATTTCATACTTTTTAGCAGTACAAGGAGTAACACAAACATGAATAACTTTATTTGTATCGATATTATTTAATTTACAAAAATATTTTTTAACTGCAGGACCTTGCATACCAATTGGACTTTTTGTCGAAGATAAATAAGGAATTAACTCAGGAAAATACATTTCCATATACTTAACCCAAGCTGGACAGCAACTAGTAAACATTGGAAATGGTCCATTATTATTAATTCTTTTAATTAATTCGTCAGTTTCTTCCATAATTGTTAAGTCAGCCCCAAATGTTACATCAAAAACATAATCAAAGCCTAATTTTCTTAAAGCCTCAACCATTTTTCCAGTAACAAGACTACCTGGTGGGAAACCAAATTCATCACCTAGGGCAACTCTAACTGCAGGGCTAGTTGAAACAATAACTGTGTAGTTAGTATCATTTAAATAATTTAAAACAGTCTTATAATCATATTTAGGAATTAATGCCCCTGTTGGACATGTTAAAACACATTGCCCACAATGGACACATATAGGATCTTTAACTTTAGTTTGATCATATATAATTCCAACTTTTGTTTCACAAACAGTCTTACAGTTACCACATTTAATACATTTCTCTTCAATCCTAGCTATCCCAGGATTATCTTTAGCAATCCAAACTCTTGTATTATCTTCCATAACTTCTCCTTATATATAATTTGTTAAAGATCGGGTTCATCGATAATCATCTTTCCATCATCACTACCATAATCAATATCACTATCAGATTTTTCCTGAGGTTTTGGAGTTTTCTCTTTTACTTCTTCTTTTTTCTCAATTGCTTCATTATTATCTTTTATATCTTCATTTACGATATCCGCAACTGGAGATTTATCTTCAATAATAATTATTTCTTCTTTTTTATTCATCGCATCCCCAAGAGTCATCGTTGGATCAGCAATCGATTCAAAGTCTTCAATTTCTTTTTCCAAAGGATCAGACTTAGGACTTTTTCCCCTTTTTCCTTTTTTCTCAATTACATAACCAATCAAAGCAAAAAGTAGAACTAAGGCGATTATTAAAAACCAATTATAATTTTTTGCTAATAATTCAATCATTTTCCACCTCTACTTAATAGTTAATTTTCCTGATGATGGATATATTTGAATAAATGTATTTCCATCATTAACAATTAATTTTTTACCATCTTC
>JAAZHN010000141.1 GCA_012510695.1 Mollicutes bacterium | reverse complement strand
ACTGGATTAGCACTTATATATAAATATCTTGATGCATCAACGCCAATTTTTTCAACTGCATCTTCAAAGCTAATATTAAAGCCAGTTTTTGAAAATTTTGAACCATCTTCTGCTAAAACCATCCCATGAGTTCCAACTTTTTCATAAGGAGCAACTCCCTTAATAACTGTACTCATAAATAACATTGAATAAAACCATAATCTTACTTGTTCATGAGCCTCAACAATATATTCAGCTGGGAAGTATTCATTAAAATAATCTCTATCTGTAAAGTATTTTAAGGTTGAGAATGGTACAATTCCTGCATCTAACCAAACATCTCCTACTTGTTCGATTCTACTTACTTCTTTATTGCATTTAGGACATTTAATCTTTATTTCATCAATCCAAGGACGATGTAATTCTTTAATATTATCAACTAAAGATTTATCTATAGCTAATTCTCTTAATTCTTCTTTAGAGCCAACAACAGTTAAATGACCACATTCACAGTTATAAAATGGTAAAGGTAAACCATAAAATCTTTTTCTTGAAATATTCCAATCAGACATGTTATTTAACCAGTCTTCCATTCTTTTACCTTGATATTCTGGATACCATTTAACAGAAGCAGCGTTTTCAATTAATTTAGGTCTTATTTCATCAACTGCGATTGCATATTCTTCACCTAATCTAAATAAAATATCTTCTTTACATCGCCAACAAAATGGATAACTATGAGTAATTGGATGAGTGAAAAATAATTTATCTTGTTCTTTTAATTTTTCAAAAACTAATTCTCCTACATCTTTAGCGGCAAGGTTACTTAAAAAATCAAAATTATCATAAAATACTCCTGATTCATCTATAGGTGTGATGATATCAAGACCTAGTTTTTCTCCTAAATCAAAGTCTTCAGCACCACATCCAGGGGCAATATGAACAATACCTGATCCTTCTTCTGAATCAACCATATCCCAAAGTACTATTTTATGTTTAACATCCTTTTGTAGTGGTAAATATGGAAACATCGTTTCATATAGTTTTCCTTCTAATTCTGAGCCTTTAAATTTCTTTAAGATTTCTCCCTTATCTTTACTAAAACGCTTGTAATAGACATCTAAACACATAATTAGAGGCTTTTCTTCATTAGGAAACTTAATACTAGCGTATTCCAGATCTGGATGAACTGCAAGGGCAATATTAGATGATAATGTCCAAGGAGTTGTTGTCCAAACTAAAATGTTTTCTTCACTTTCAAGTAATGGTAATTTAACAAATACTGCTTCATGGGTAACATCATGATAAGAACCACTCATTTCATGTTCAGATAATGATGTTCCACATCTAGGGCACCATGGCATTGGTCTATATACTTTTTTAATCCAACCATGGTTATCGCATTCTTTTAAGAAATGCCAAATACTTGTAATATTTTCATCAGTATAAGTATAATAAGAGTTATCCCAATCCATCCATTGACCAAGTTGTTTAGATTGCTCAGTAATAATATCTGCATATTTTTTTACTCTTTCAACACAGGTGTCGGTGAATTTATCTAAACCATATTCTTCGATATCTTTTTTAGTTTTAAAACCTAATTCTTTTTCAACTTCGACTTCAACCCATAGACCTTGAGAATCAAAACCATTACGAAAATGTGAGGTATAACCATTCATCAGTTTATATCTTATTATTGAATCTTTAATAGTTCTTCCCCAAACATGGTGAACTTTCATCGAATTATTCGCGGTTATTGGTCCATCAATAAAACGATATTTTTTACCAGCTTTATTTTTATCTCTAACCTTATTAAAAATATCTTCATCATCCCAAAATTTTAAAATTGCTTTTTCACTTTTAATAAAATCATAATTATTTTCTAATTTTTTCATACTCATTCCTCCAATAAAAAAGTCCTTATAATATAAGGACGAAAACTTTTCCGCGGTACCACCTTAGTTCACTTTGATAAGTGCGCTTATACTCTTAACGCGAGCTATACGTATTAGCATCAAAAGTGATCTGTTATAGGGTTGCTTACTTGTTTTCTCCAGCCACAAGTTCTCTACTAAACTCTTCCCTAACCGTCTTTCTCATTTGCCTTTATAAATTAGATTATACGTATTTTAATGGTGTTTGTCAATTGACATTTAATCATTACATTGTTAAAATACTTTGCAAATGAAAGAAGTGAGCAGATGAATCCAATTGTCAAATTAAAATTGTTTTTGAAAAAATATGATTTGGATAAATTATATTTTGCTAAATATAAAGATGATGAATCAACATCTTTTAGAGTTTTATACCATATTAATTATAACCCTAATAATAATTTTGCAAGAAAAATTTATATTGATATTACTTATGGTCTATATGTTTTAGAATTTATTAATGAAGAAGAAATCGGAATATCTAAAAATCAAGAAGATTTATATAGTGACAAAGGCTATAGTTTAGATAATCTAATTCCTTTAAAAGAAGTATTGTTAATGTATGATCAACCAAACAAAGATAAGTATTTTCAAAAAGAATTAGAAAGTTTAAATGATAAACTAAATAATACAATGAGTAATGAAAAAGCTTTGAAATATACAAAAAAAAATTAAGATTTCTCTTAATTTTTTTTCTTTATTGTAATCTCAACCGCACCATTTACTTTTACTTAATTCTATATCAAATGATGTCTTAAAGTCAAACATTTTTCTTGGCATGGTATTTATATTAAATGAGATGTCGTCTAAATAGATT
>JAAZHN010000140.1 GCA_012510695.1 Mollicutes bacterium | reverse complement strand
AGTACTTGAATAAATAAACCAAGCTAAAGTATTAAAAGTTAACATTATTCCTAAAAGAATAATTACTTTTATTCTTAAGCTTTTTTTAACTGATTTAATTACATCATTATTCTTCATTATCCGTTTCTAATTCTTTCTTTTCTTTATCATTATGATAATCAATTATTTCTAACACTACTAATACTACTATTGGAATTATAATAAGTAAATAAAAACCAACTGGATTATTTATTACTTTATTAATTAAACTTAAGAAGAAACTTCTATGAATTACTTTACCAATTATTTGTTCATCAGTAATCATCGGATCATCTAAAGTATTTGCAACCCCCTTAGTTGTAAAAGCATAACCATTATCAGATTCTTCTAATCTAATAACTCTATGGGTTATTATCTTACCTTCAAAGTCTGAGCCCTTACCCATATAGACAAGGTCATCACCAACTTTAATTGTACTTGGATCTACTTCTTTAGCAAGAAGCATATCAAAGACCTTATATTCTGGTTCCATACTTCCTGTGACAACTGTAAATATTCGATATCCAAAAAAGGATATTTTATTATCAAATATTCTTTGAGTAAATATAATTGTTACAACTAAAATTAACACAAAATAAGTAATTATTTTAGTTAGATTCCAAATTATTTTTAAAAACTTATTGTTTCTTTTTCTTTGCATTTTTTCTTCCTCTTCTCAATTTCAAGGTATTGATAGTTTTACCATAATCATTTATCGCTAAAAGAAGTAGTTTCCTAATTTCTTTTTCACCTGCTAAGGTTTGATCTTTAACTAATTGAAACTTCTCATTTATTATATCATTAAGTTCTTTTTTCGTTAACTTTTCATTAGTGACAATTAACTTTTGAATTAAATTATTAATAATAACTTCTTGTTTAAGATCTTTTACTTCCTGCGCTTCTTTATCCTCTATAGTATTTAAAATAAAATAATTTAAGGCAAAAGTCTCATCCATTAATTCTTTTAGAGTTTCAGCATCACTTAATGTTTCTTCACCCTTACTAATTGAAGATTTATCTTCCATTTCAGCTTGTAAAAAATTCCATAACTTAACTGCATGTTGAAAATTATTATTTTTTAAAATAACATTGGTTTTTTTAATTGGTGAGGTTACAAGACTTACTCTTAGTTTATCGATTGTTTTATAAACATCTGTGTTCATTAAATCCATTATTCGCATCTCTAAACGTTCTAATCTGCCCTCTAATGAACCTTCACCCATATCATCAGCTAAACTTGATTTTAACATCATATTAACTGTTATATTTTCTTTACCAACTCTTGTTTGACCTTCATAATGAACGAGTTTATCATTACGATCTTTAAATGCTAGGTCTATTTTTCTTTTACGCATATCAATATAGGTACGCATATTTCTAATCAAACTATAAATAAACCTATTTTCATATGTATTTAAACTTTCTTCTTTATTAATATTTAAGATCTTTGAGGGCTTAACATCACCGGTATCTTCTTCTATTTCTTGAATAAAGTTAGTGTTTTTAGATAAATGTTTAATACTATCAACTGTTATTCTTCTTGCAAGTTCAATCTTAACTACTTCTTCATCATTAACGATAAAACGATTAGGATTTCTTAAAATATTGTCAATATAACGAACATTTTCTTCCATTAAATTAATCCAATGATCATCAACATTATTTTTTTCATAACTATGTTTTATTTCTAACTTAGTATCAACATTTTTCCAGTAATCTTTTTTCTTTTTTTCATTCGAATTGTTATATATATCTATTACTTTTAAATCATCCATATTAATCACCTATGTATTTTTCTTCAAGATTAATAAGTATTCGATACACTCTTTCATTTTACCTTTACCGAATGTTTTATCTAAAAATTCTATATAACCATCTACTTCATCACGAATATAAGAAATATTTAATTGTTCAAATTTTCTTAAAATCTTACGAGCTATAAAATAGTCTACTCCATCTATTTCATCGCCTCCACAAGCCATATAAACAGGAACAAACTTTTTCATATGCGCGACAATTCTGTTACCAAAAGCAATTCTAAAATGACTAATTACATAATCATCCATCTCTTCAATTTTATCTAGTGTTTCATCAGAAATACTGTAAGTATCCATTGCTTCTTTAAATAAACCATCTAAATATGAATAGTTAATATGTTGCGCAGGAATATCTTTTGGTTCAAAGACTTGACCTTTTTCATTAATATCGATTGGCATCGCACGGTCATATACTTTATCTGTTACCATGAATGTTGAGTCGTCGTTATTGATTGTTCCAATATACCAAACATTTGGAACAATTTTTAATTTACCACTTTTAATTCTTTTTGGATCACTATCCCAAGCACTTGAAACAAGTTCAACAATCCACTCATCTTGGTTAGGCATCTCTAGAATCGATAACATCTCGGCAAAGTAATACTCAACACGTGAGATGTTCATCTCATCTAGAATAACTGTATAAATATCATCTGTATACCCTGCTAGGTAAATTTCTCTTAAAACATCAGTTTCATTAAATTTCTTCGTAAATTCGTTGAAATAACCAAATAATTCAGTTCGATCACGCCATGATGGTTGAACTGAAGCAACACATGAGTCATTAGATAAAAATTTTCCCCAAGCATATGCTAAAGATGTTTTACCAGTACCAGAAATACCTTGTAGGATTATTAACTTGGTTGAAGACAGTGCTGCAATAAATAATCTAATCATATCTTCACGGTAATATAGTTTTAACTGACCAGCCGCAAAATTTCTAAACATATCGACTAGTTCTGGTAAAGTGAATGTATTGTTATAGTTTTCAATTTGATGATTAGCATATTGCAGATCAATTTCATGTAATTTAGAAAATCTAATATTATCATCAGATACTTCTTCTTCACTCTCTTCACCAGGCTCTTCAGTTGGTGATTCTCCTGGTTTAAGACCAAGTTGTGAAACTTTCATCGCTAAAATACTTTCTCTTTCTTTTGCCATAGTGACAACCTTTTTATTAAGTTCCGCAATTTCTTCTAATAAACTTTCTTGATCAACTAAAGTTTTTCTAAATCTCATATATTTACGGATCAAGAAAATAATTAAAAGAACTGCCCCAACAATAATTGCAATCATAATTAAAATAACAAGACCTACTAAAACCCATTCAGGTCCTGAAAGGTCAGCCTTGTAATGATTAACTAAAGAAATATACCCTTTAAAATCAAAGGTCATACCAAAAGAAGCCCCGATGGCTTTAACAACATGGATAAGACCACTAAAGAATATCGCTAACATTTCATATAAAAATCTAAAGAAGACTGCCATAACTACCTATCTCCTTGATAAATTATATTTCGATTATTACTAACATATCTAAAATTATTCTTCTTATTTAAAACTATATATTTAAATATTGCAAGTAAGGCTAAATTTTCTTCTGTTTCTTGAAAATCATTACTTAAAATAATAGCAAATTTATAACCATTTCTAATTAAATCATAAATACTTTTTCTTTCACTTATAAAGTCTTCATACTTAATTTTAATAGCTATTCTTTCTTTTAACATATCATTATCAATAATACTCATTAATTTATTAAATAAAGTCTTTTTAGTACTGATCGCACTTGGATAATTAACTAAATATTCAAAGTTAAATTCTCCCTTAATAATGTCTTTTAAAACACTTAAAGCACTAAAAGAAAAATCGATTGTAGCTCTTCTTTGAGCTAGATCTGCACTGTTAAATACTTTATCAATAATAACTGAATTGTATACAACTGGAAACTTTAAATTTTGATTAATTCTTAACTCAAAAACATTATCTAAATTAGTCTTATCAAAATCAAAATTAAATTTATCACTATTAACTTTATCTAAATATTCTTTTTTCTT
>JAAZHN010000139.1 GCA_012510695.1 Mollicutes bacterium | reverse complement strand
TAAAAATCGCGACTAAGGATAAAGTTTTATCAATAATATGAACTTGAGATGGTTCAGTCGCTCCAAGTAGAAGGGCTAAATCATCAGCATTAAGTAAAAATGTTGGTATCCTGATTAAATTGTTGTCTAATGCATCTTTAACGGATGTTGTATATGAACGAAAACCAATTCCAGGTAAACTACTTAATTTAGAAAAAGTATTGTTATACTCCCCGTAAACATCAAAAATAGCTATATGAGAGTTAATGGGTAGATTATCATCATTATAATAAAATAAGTTTTGAATGATTCTTGCAGTTCCACAAGATTTACCACTACCGGTATTTCCTAATATAGCAAAGTGAGAATTTAAAAAATCATTGGTATTACCACAAATATTAAAATTGTCGTAAGTTGAACTTTTGCCAATATATAAGTTTTCTTTTTTAGATATATCTTGTCCACCAAGAAGTAATTCAACTTCATTTTTGTAAATTAAACGACAACCAGATTTTAAACTTGGTTTTTTCAAAACACCCGCAGAAAACTTACCATCAATAAATTCACCAATCAATAAAACATGGATTTCTTTTTGAGAAACACTAATGATTTCACCAACTGTATCACGGTTATTAGAACTAAAAACAACATGATAATTAATTATGTTGGTTTCTGTTTCTCCTGTTGTATTTTCCATTATAACTAAATCATCTTTAATACTTAATATTTTTCCAAACATAAGACACATCCTATCTTAAGTATAATTTTAGCATATAAAAGACAAAATATAAAAAAAACAGCACAAAGTTATGATAAAATTATAATAAGAGAAGGAGAGATAAAATGAAATATGAAGATTTAAGTTTTACTATTAAAGATTCCAAAGGAGAAGATGTAATTTGTGATGTTAAAAAAGTTATTCCGATTGAGGAAGAAACTTATGTAGTATTTACAAATTATTTTTTAGATGAAAATGATGAATTTATTATGTATTATGGAAAGATTAATGAAGTAAATAATGAATTTCAATTAGAGGTCATTTCTGACGAAAAAACAATTAGTAAAATTAAAGAAGTAGAGCAAGATGAAATAGTTTCTTATGTAAATGAACAAGTTCAAGAAAATTTAAGTCTTGAAGATGAAGATGTTTTTAATGAACAAACATTTATTAGAAAAAATGAAATAGGAGTAGATATTGAATATTCAGTAGTTGGCTATTACAATGTTGACGGAATGGGGCTACCTGAGTATATGATTTATACAGATTTTGTCCCTGAAGATAATGAGTTTGGAATTCGTTTGTTTGTTGATCGAGTAATTGATCAAAATAACTTTGAGTCTACAACTGCCGAAGAACAAGAAAAAGTATTAAAGATATATTCTACTGAAATTAGAAGGCTTATTGGTATAGAGGGATAAGATGAAAGAAAAATTATATTCAGAAATTGATCTTGCTCAAAAGAATCATGATGAAGCTCTTATTACAAATTCAAGGGGTAGGTTAATTGAGCAATTAAAACAAGAATTAGCAAGGACTAAAAAAGATCCTAATGTTAGTAAAGATCAAATAGATAAATTAAAAGAAGAGTTAAAATTAACCGTTGAAATGCATCGAAATCAAGTCCATGAAAGATATAAAGAAGAATTTTTATATAAAACAGGAGGTATCTTTCAACAAATTACTTCCTTACCAAATGGTCTTAAATTAGCAGTTGATAAAGTAAAAACTAATCTTATGGAAAGAAAATTAGCCCAAACGACAAAAGAAAAATTTAGAAAAACCTTAAAAACTATGGGGTCAGTTGGTTTAGTCGCAGCCGCGCCAGTTATTTCAGTTGGAAAACTTGCTGCTCATTACTGGCCATTAATAATCGCAGGCGTAATAAACCATCAAGGCAAATATTTAACTTATGATAGAGCCAATAAAAACTTAAACTTTGACAGTAATAAATTAGTTGAAGATGCTGGAAAACTAGTAGGTGGAGGAGTAGTATCTGGAACAGTTGGAGCTGTCGAAGGGGTATTTAATGGAGTAGTAGATCAATTAAAAGGAATATTTGACCCAGGTATTCAAAAATGATTAATGAAAATATTAGTTTTACAATAACTAACTCCAACAATGAAGAGGTCGTCTGTGATATTATTTCAATAATTCCTTCGCCAAATAATGATAATGAATCTTATATATTATTTACAGATTATTCTTTAGATGAAGAAGATAATTATTATATGCAATATGCTAAAATTATTAAAAATGAAGACTATTATATTACTGATATTGAAACCACTGAAGAATTAGAGTATGTAAAAGATGTATTTTCTCAAGATTTAATAAATTTTGTTAGTAAAATAGTGGGGGATGAAGATGGGAAATAAAGAAGAATTAATTAAAAGTCTAGAAACTGCTTCAGCAAATGAAAAAGTTTGTTTAAGAGGAAGATTAATCTCTTTGATGAAGAATGAAATAAAAAAAGAAAAAGATCCTCAAAAAATTGCTAAATTAAGATTAGAATTATTAGAGGAATTAAATAAACATAAAACTCATTTAAAAAATGTTAACCAAAATAAAATCCAAGGAAAATTTACTCTAAAAGAAAAAATGGGTCTAAAAGTTCAACAATTAAGTACAACTATGAAAATATTTATGGAAAAACATGATGTAATTGAAAGAACTAAAAACTTTGTTAAAAATACAGTTTCAGGGGCAATGTTTGCTGGAGCGATTACGACTGTTTTTACTCTTGCAAGTGGTGGGACAATAACCTTACCAGTTTTAGCATCATTAATTCCCACGACTTGTTATATTGGAATTTCTAATTTAGTTTCCATGCCTTTTCAAAATACTTCTTGGACAAGTTTTTTAAAGAAGTATTCTAATAAAGAAAAAGATGCAAAGGAAATTATGAATTTTTTCCAAAATAATTTAGCAAACAATTCAGAATTAATTGATTTAACTTCTAAAAGAACAAAAACTAATGATAATCAAGAATTAGCTGAAATTAATGAAAAAATTATTATTGAACAAGATAAATTAATTGCTAAAGCTCAAAATTCCGAGTTAAAAGAAATTTTAACTTTTGAAAAAATAAATACGCTTAATGATTTAAAAAAACAATATCAAAAAATCAAAAAAGATCATATTAAAAATAGAAAACCACTTTCTGCTTCTGAAGTTCTTAATTTAAACAAAAAAATGTTGAGTGTCGATGCCAATCTTTTTAAAGAAGATAATTTTCTTAAAGAAGTCGGTAAAAAATCTCTTAAAAACTTATCAATAAGTGCGGCAACAATGTATGCATCAAGAGCACTGATGAGTGTTATCTCTCCCCAATATGCTTTAACTGGTTTAAAAGATGCGATTACTCCCTTACTATTTACAGTTGCAAGTAACATTTCCAATATGGGAAATATTAAAAGAATGTTTAGAGCAAAACAAAAACAATATAACAATCAAAAAATAATATTATCAGACCCTAAAAAATTTGATGAATTATCTCATAATAAAGCCCAATTACAAATGGCATAATGAAAGGAGAATTATTATGTCCTTAATAGAATTAGAAAAAGAACTAGATCATGTTGCAAAAATAAAAGATGACACTAAATCATTTGTTAAAAGGGGGAGGCTAATTTCTTTAATAAAAAATGAATGAGCGAGAATTAACAAAAAGAAAAATAATAGTGATGAAGAAAAAGAATTAATAATAAAATTAGAAAATCTTTTAGAAGAAACATTAGAAAGACATAAAGACACTATTAATAGAAGATATAAAGAAGAGTTTTTGCATGAAGAAGTAAGACTTGGTAATTTAATCACCTTACTTCCTAAAGGCTTATCTATATCTATAAACAAAGTAAAAACTTGTATAGAAGAGTTAAAATTAGCTAAATCTTTTCAAGAAAAAAAACAAGCAGTAGGTAATGTGATGAAAGCCCTTGGTCAAACCGCAGGGACACCTATTGTTTATACTGGAAAAGTAATTGCTAAATATTGGTATTTATTATTACTATTATTATCATTTAGATTTCCTCGTTTTAATAAAGATTCAGATAAAGATAAAAACAAAAAAGCACCAGATCCTAGATTACAAGAACAAGAAGCTTATGCTTATAATGAACAACTTAGTTATGTAGCTAAAAGACTTAGAGAAATGGAAAAAGAACTCGGTTTAAAACCAGCACCAATTCCAGAAAAAATTCCAATACCACAAAGAACTATTGCTGAAGAATTAACTGGAGTTGGAAAGTTCGACCCTATAGCGGTTGATAAACCCTTTGTAAACATTGCTCCAGCACCCGATATAGAAAAAAT
>JAAZHN010000138.1 GCA_012510695.1 Mollicutes bacterium | reverse complement strand
TCCTTATCCACTATACCACCTATATTTGTTTTCTATCTTGAAGGGCACGATCAAGAGTTATCGAATCTAAATAATCAATTTCAGCACCCATTGGTATACCATATGATAGTCTTGAAATTGAAATGTTTTTATCTTCAAATATTTTTTTTAAATATAAAGTAGTTGTTTCACCTTCAATTGTTGGTTTTAATGCTACGATCAGTTCAACATTTTCTAAGTTTTCACATCTACTTACTAATGATGATATGTTAATATCTTCAGGAAATATTCTATCAACCGGTGAAATCAAACCACCTAAAACATGATATTTTCCGTTAAAATTACCTGTTTTTTCAAAAACAAATACGCTTTTATAGTCTTCTACAACACAAATTGTTTTCGGATCACGTGTTTCATCATCGCAAATATGGCATATTTCCTTATCAGTTAAATGACCACATATTTCGCATATTTGTAAGTCTTTTTTTGATTTAACAAGAATCTCAGAAAACTGGCTAATTTCCTCTTCAGTTAACTCTAAAACAGAAAGAGCCATTCTTTCTGCCGTTTTATCTCCAACTCCAGGAAACTTTTTAAAGTATTCAATAACACTTTCTAATACTTCTGGATAAACCATTATTAAAATAACCCATTTAATGAATTTCCGTATTTGCCCATTTTTTCTCCAGTATCTTTATCAATTTTTTTAATACATTCATTCATTGCTATAGTAACCATATCCTCAAATATTTCAATATCATCTTGATCTATTTTTTCTTTTTTGATTGATATTTTTACTAATTCTTTCTTTCCATTTAACTCTATTTTTACAAATTCATTTTCACTTGAATAAATCGTCGAATCAATCTCTTCTTTCGCTTTTGTTATTTCTTTTTGTATTTTTTGAGCTTGCGCCATTAAATTTTGCATATTCATATTATTTTTCTCCTATCTTATATCTATACTATCTTCACCAAATAAATCAATTGCCATATCAGCTGCCTTCTGATTCTTTTTGGGTGTTTTTGGTTCTTCTACTTCAATATACTTAATATTATTTTTAATATTATCAATATATTCATTTTTTTCAATTTCCCACTCTGTATCGGTTAAAAAACATAACTTGATTTTTGTGCCAGAAAATGTTTTAAAAGCCTTTTCAATTTCTTCTGTTTGATCAACTAATAGTTTGATTGCACCATTAACGGGAGCGGAAACTATTAAATATTTTTTAGAGGCTGCTTCTACTTTACTATGCTCAGTCATTGAAAATAATTGTGCATTACTATCTTGCAGGTTATCTATAAATTCCTTCCAATGTGATACCATCTCATTCTTTATTTCTTTACTTGCGCCTGCAAAACAATTATTGATTCTTACTTTTTTTAACTCTAAATTGTAATCTTTGATATTTTCTTCTTTTTCAATTGGTTCTTTTTCTTGTTCAACTTTGTTTTTGGTCTTTTGTTCAATGTTTTCATCTTTATCAATGTTAACTTTATTAACATTTGCACTATCTTCCTCTTTTTTAATGTAAACTTTAGTTGACATTTCTTCTTTTTTCGTTAGTTTGTTCCCTTGTTTTTCTAAAATGAACGATAAAATGTTAATTTCAATTAACAAATACGGATTTGTCGTGCTTTTAATTGATTTTTGGCTTTCTATTAATAACAAAATCAAATCTTTGTTATATTCAATTTTTAAATTATTGCTTCTTAGCAAGCCATAAATTTCTTCTTTTAATTTATTAATCATCTTATTGATTAACATGTTAACATCTGTACCAATTTTTATTAAGTTATTAATTTCTTCTAAAAATAAATTAATGTTTCCTTCTTCAATAACCTTTAAAAGTAAATCTATTTTATCTGAAGATATATAGGAAAATGTTTTTTCAAGATCTTCAAGTTCAACTTTTTCTTCATTGTTTGAAAGTTGATCTAATATACCTAAGGCATCTCTTAGCGAACCATCGCTTAATTCTGCTATTTCTTTTAAAACTTTTTTATCTATCTTAATTTTTTCTTTTTTACTTACATTAACAAGGTGTTCTGTAATTTTTTCAGTACTTATTTTGAAAAAATCAAATCTTTGACATCTTGATAAAATTGTTAGTGGAACTTTATGTATTTCCGTAGTTGCAAGTATAAATTTAACGTGTGACACTGGTTCTTCTAATGTTTTTAGAAGAGCGTTATAGGCACTTGATGATAGCATGTGGACTTCATCTATTATATATACTTTATATTGCAAAGAACTTGGAACTAGTCTAGAATTACTAACTAATTCTCTCATTTCATCTACACCATTGTTTGAAGCAGCATCAATTTCAATAATATCTGGAGATGTTTCAAAGGCTAAGCAGTTTTCGCATTTATTACAAGGTTCACCTTCTTGAATATCCAAACAATTTATTGTTTTTGCAAATATTTTAGCCAAACTAGTTTTACCAGTTCCTCTGACACCAGTAAAAATGTATGCATGAGCTGTCTTATTATTAATAATAGATTGTTTTAATATTTCAACTATATTATCACGATCAACAACTTCTTTAAATGAGTTTGGTCTGTACTTTCTGTATAATACCTTATAATTCATGAAATCACCTCTTGTAAATCAATTATATCATAATTAACGGGTTATTTATCATCTTTTATCTAGAAAAAAATCAGATAATTGTTTTTTATATTCTGAATAGATTTTGTTATATATATTTGATTTTTTGTTATCTAATTTTATAAATTCTGTCTTATTATGTTGAACTTTATCTGAATTTTGTGATACCAAATAATATACATTTTTGAGTCTCGCTTCTTTAATAATACTTTTACACATTTCACAAGGTTCAAGACTAACGTATAAGTCACATTCTGAAAGTCGCCAATCTTTTAACTTTTTGCTAGCTTTGGTTATAGCTATTATTTCTGCATGATCTATAGTCAAGTTACTTTTGTTTCTTTTATTATAACCCTTAGCTATTATTTTGTTATTAAAAACAATGACCGCGCCTACAGGAACTTCATCCTTTTTTACAGCAATTTTTGATAATTTCATGAGTTCATTTATAATTTTATCGTCCAAGACGTTCACCACCATACAAAAAGTGCACACAAACAGGGATTGTTATGGCTGCTACTTTCCAGTCCTGACCAGATTCCAATATGTTTGTTGCACAATTGAATTATATCATATCATTTATATTAATAACAACTTTTTTATATGTTACACGTGTAACATATACTTCTTTTTATTTCCCGGGAAATAAAATATGAACAAAAAACAAACAAAAATTATTTCCCGGGAAATAATTTATTGTTTTAATGTTACACGTGTAACATTATTTTATTCTTCTTTTTCAGTTGATCCTTCGTTGTTATCAAGATTTTCTTCTGATTCTTCGTCTTCTTGTTCAATAATACTAACTGTTGACACCTTTTGGTCTTCTTTTAAAGTAATAAGTCTTACTCCTTGCGTAACTCTGCCTAATTGTGATATTTGTTCGATTGGAAGTCTTATCATCATACCTGAATCCGTTATTATCATTAAGTCATGTTCATCATCAACAACTCTAAATGCAATTAATTTTCCTGTTTTTTCAGTAGTGTTAAGTGCTTTTACACCTTTACTTCCTCTTTTAGTTTGTCTATATTCTGATAGTTTTGTTTTCTTTCCATATCCATTTTCAGTAACTATTAATATATTGTCCTCTGGTGTAGCTACTGCAGCACCAATACAATTTGCTCCGTCTAGATTGATTCCTCTAACTCCAGAAGCTGTTCTACCCATTGTTCTTACTTCTTTTTCATCAAATACTACCATTCTACCAGAATCAGATCCTAAAATTATTAAACTGTCATCATTTGTCAATTTTACTGATATTAGTTCATCTTCTTCTTTAAGAGTTATACAGATTTTTCCTGTTTGTCTAATATTTTCAAATTCTGTTACACTTGTTCTCTTTATTAAACCATTTTTAGTAACAAAAACTAATTTTTCGTCACCTTGATCAGGAGTATATTTAATTATTGAATTAACCATTTCATCTTTATCAATTTGTAAAAGATTAATTATTGGAAGACCTTTTGCTTGTCTACTGTATTCTGGTATTTCATAACCTTTTAATCTGTATACTTTTCCTTTATTAGTAAAGAACATAATATAATCATGTGTTGAAAGATTTAGCATTAATTCCACAAAATCTTCTTCATTAATAGACATAGCCTTAATTCCAACTCCACCTCGGTTTTGAGTTTTATAAGTGTCTGTAGATATTCTTTTAATATATCCATTCTTAGTTATTGTTAATATGCTATTTTGTTCTTCTATTAATGACTCATCATCTATATAGTCGATTGCAGTCATGTCAATAATTGTTTTTCTAGGATCTTTATACTTATTTTTAATTTCTGTCATTTCAGTTTTAATAATGTCTAATACTCTTTGATTATTAGCTAATATATCTTGTAAATCTGCAATTAATTTTAACAATTCTGCTAGTTCCTCTTCTATTTTTCCTCTTTCTAATCCAGTTAATCTTCTTAACTTCATTTCTAAAATAGCTTGAGTTTGTTCATTTGATAATGAAAACTTATCCATAAGTTTTTTAGTTGCTTCTTCATCATTTTTTGCTTCTTTAATTGTTTTAATTACATCATCTATATTGTCTAAAGCAATTTTTAGTCCTTCTAATATATGTTCACGAGCTAATGATCTTTCTAAATCAAACTTTGTTCTTCTTATAATAACTGTTTTTTGATAATCAACATAATGGTTAAAAATATCAAGTAATCCCATAGTTTGAGGTCTGCCATGAGATAACATTAACATGTTTATACCGTATGATACTTGTAATTGAGTTTGCTTATATAAATTATTTAATAGTACATTTGCATTTGCATCTCTTTTTACATCTATAACAATTCTAATTCCTTCTAAAGCTGATTCATCATGTAAATTTGATATTCCATCAATCATTTTATCTCTTACTAACTCAGCAATTCTTTTTATCAGTGATTGTTTATTTACTTGATAAGGTAGTTCAGTAACTATTATTCTTGATCTGTCATTTTTTTCTTCAATTTCTACTTTTGAACGAATAGTTAATGTTCCTTTTCCTGTTTCAAACGCTTTTTTAATTCCGCTGTTACCAAGAATTGAACCTGCAGTAGGAAAATCTGGTCCTTTAATATATTGCATTAATTCCTCAACTGTTATCTCACTGTTATCAATATATGCGATACATGCATCAATTACTTCTCCTAAATTGTGTGGAGGAATATTTGTTGCCATTCCAACTGCAATACCAATATTTCCATTTACTAAAATATTAGGAAATCTACTTGGTAATATTTCTGGTTCTCTTCTTTGTCCATCGTAATTATCCTTAAAGTCTACCGTATTCTTATTTAAATCTCTTAATAACTCCATTGATATCTTTGAAAGCCTTGCTTCAGTATAACGATGGGCTGCTGCACCATCACCATCAACAGATCCAAAGTTACCGTGACCATCAACTAGTGTATGACGATATGTAAAATCTTGTGCCATTCTAACCATAGAATCATAAATGGCTGCATCACCGTGAGGATGATAATGTCCCATGATTGCACCAACAGCATTTGCGCTTTTTTGATGTTTTTTATCTGGAGTCATTCCTTCTTCATACATTGTATAAAGAATTCTTCTATGAACAGGTTTTAAGCCATCCCTTACATCTGGAATTGCACGAGAAATAATTACACTCATTGAGTAATCTAAAAATGAGGTTTTCATTTCTTCTGTTAAATCGTGAATTATAATATTTTCTTCATTATTCATTGTCTTTCCCCCTTAAACATCCAGGTTTTTAACGTATATTGCGTTTTCTTCTATAAATTTTCTTCTTGGTTCAACATCTTCACCCATTAATATTTGAAATGTTTCATCAGCAGCAATTGCATCATCTAGGTGAATTTTAACTAATTGTCTAGTATCTTTATGCATTGTGGTTTCTCGAAGTTCAATAGCGTCCATTTCACCGAGACCTTTCATTCTACCAATATCATATTTAGTATTTTCTGGTAGAGTTGATAAATATTCATCTCTTTCTTTTTCATTAATCACATATTTTTTTGTTTTTCCATGTGATATGCAGTATAAAGGCGGTTGAGCAGCATAAATGTGTCCTTTTTCAATTAATGGTTTAAAATACCTATAAAAGAATGTTAATAATAATGTTCTAATATGGGAACCATCTACATCGGCATCGGTCATAATTATTATTTTGTTATATCTAAGTTTATTTATATCAAATTCATCACCTATTCCAGTACCAAAAGCTGAAATTAAACTTCTTATTTCTTCATTTCCTAAAACACGATCTAGACGAGACTTTTCAACATTTAATATTTTACCTCTAATAGGCATTACTGCTTGGGTTTCAGAGTCTCTTCCTTGTTTTGCAGGACCTGCAGCACTGTCTCCTTCGACTATAAACATTTCCGTATTTGTAGGGTCTTTTGATATGCAATCAGTTAACTTTCCTAATTGGCTACTTAAATCTAATCCGCCTTTTCTAATAGTTAATTCCCTTGCTTTTTTGGCTGCTACCCTCGCTCTAGAAGCAATTAAACATTTTTCAATAATTATTTTTGCTTGATCCGGATTTTCTAATAAGAATCTTTCTAATCCTTCAGAAAAAATGTCATCAGATATTTTTCTTACTTCTACATTACCTAATTTTGTTTTAGTTTGTCCTTCAAATTGAGGGTTTGGATGTTTACAAGAAATTATCATAGTTAAACCTTCTCTAACATCTTCACCTAATAAACCATCATCATTATCTTTGATAAATTTAGCAGTTTTTGCATATTTATTAATTACTCTTGTCAATGCTCTTTTTACACCTTCTTCGTGTGAGCCACCTTCATAAGTATTAATATTGTTTGCAAATGAGTAGACACTAGAATTATAAGTATCATTATATTGCATTGCAATTTCCATAATTACATTATCTTCTGTTCCTTCAATATAAATAATATCATCATGAATTCCTTTTTTATTTTTATTTAATAATTGAACATATTCAACAATTCCACCTTCATAGATGAATTGATTTCTTTTTTCTTCTTCTCTTTCATCTACTAATATAATTCTTAAATCCTTATTTAAAAAAGCGATTTCTCGTAATCTATTAGCTAATATATCATAGTTATATGATGTTGTTTCTTGAAAAATTTCTGGATTTGCTTTAAATCTTACTGTAGTTCCAGTTCTTTCAGGTGAACATTTATCAATAATTTTAATATCTTCAGTTGCATGACCACCATTTTCAAATTTTTGATAGTAAACATTTCCATTTTGATATATTTTTACTTCAACCCAGCTAGATAAGGCATTAACAACGCTTGCACCTACACCGTGAAGACCCCCAGATATTTTGTATCCTTCTCCGCCAAATTTACCACCTGCATGTAAAACAGTAAAAATTGTTTCTACAGTTGATAAACCTGTCTTTTCATTTATACCAGTTGGAATACCTCTACCATCATCTCTAACTTGAATGATATTATTCTTTTCAATAATAACTTCTATATCATCACAAAAGCCCGCTAGAGCTTCATCAACTGCGTTATCTACAATTTCCCAGACTAAATGATGTAATCCTTTTTCTCCAGTACTACCAATGTACATTCCTGGTCTTTTTTTGACGGCTTCTAATCCTTCTAATACTTGAATATCACTATCGCTATATTCTCTCATTTATTTCACTTCTCCATCTCTTACTCTTAATATATTAGCTTGTTGTCTAAGATTCTTGCTTACTTTATTTAAATCAGTAACTGTTATAAATATTTGCATAGTTAAATCTAAGTTATTTAATATATTTTTTATTTTATTTTTATCTAATTCACTATATAGATCATCAATTAATAATATAGGAACTTCCTTTTTTAATTCCTTAATTAAGTCTATTTCACATAATTTTAAGGAAATAATTGCATTTTTTTGTTGGCCCTCTGATCCAAAATCTTTAATATTATTATTATCTAAGAAAAATTCTATGTCATCTGTATGAATACCAAATATTGTTTTTCCTAATATTATTTCTTTTTCTAAATTTTTTTGATAATTTTTTAATAACTGTTCTTTAGTTTTATTTGAATAATCTGACTTATAATTTATTTTGAGTTGATCATTATTGGTGATTTTTTTATAATAATCACCTATTTTTTGATTAATTAAATCAATTATTCGCTTTCTCTCTTCATAAACCTTAATTCCACTGTCAATTAATTTAGAAGTTAAAATATCTAAATATTCTAGTGAAACCGTCTTATTAGTATACAAAACTTTTAAAAATGAATTTCTTTGTTTATTTAACTTTGTATACTCATTTAAATGTTTTATATAATCATTATTCAATTGAGAAATAATAATATTGATTATTTTTCTTCTGGTACTTGGACTATCTTTTATTAATTTTAAATCGTTGGAACTAAATGTAACTACTAATATTTTAGAAATATAATCACTAAGTCTTTCTACGTTGTTATTATTAATTTTTGCTTTCTTACCATCTTTAGTTATTTCTATTTGATATTTATTTATTATTTTAGATTTAACTTCTCCACATATGGTTGTTGATTGTTCATTATGTTTAATTAATACATTTTCATATACGTTCCTAAAGGTTTTAGTTAAGGCTAATATATTAATTGCTTCAATAATATTTGTCTTACCACTTCCATTATTTCCCACAATTAAATTCAGGCCTTTAGAAAATTTTAAATTAATTTTAGAAAAATTACGAAAATTTACTAACTTTAATTTTACAATTTCCATTTTTAACCACCTAACATCCCCTAAAATAAAATTAATAGGTATTATAGTACTCCTATACCTATTAATATTATAACACTTTATTTTGACTTAATAAAGGCTTTTTAATCAAAAATTACTTAGTTTACGGTTTCTTAAAACTGATTCTAATCTTGTGGCTCTTAATATTTGATTATTTATTACTCCATAAGAAACATCTGATTCAATCATTGTATTATTTTTAAATAATATATAATTTTTATCATTTTTTTTAACTATTTTTTCAATATTCTTCAATGATATCCAAGAACACTTATCAATCCTTGGTGACATTGTAGGAAAAAATATTATTTCTTTACTTTCTTCTATTATAACTGGTGCTTTATGTGTAACACCAATTAACTTAGAAGTTCCTTTTTGTCTTCCTTCTAAGGAACTACCAAAAAATTCACAACTATCGTCCATTATTTTTAATGCTGATTTATTAACTATAAATACACGATCATTTTCATAAACTTTTGCCTTATCAGATTTTAAAGGAATTACAGCAAGTGTTTCTTCATTTATTTCATATTCTTCCATTCTTTCACCCCCTAACGGCTACCTTATATCATAATATTTTGTCGACATTTGTCGTAATTTGTCGATTGAGAAAAATAAAAGCAAAAAAAAACACAAATTAATGTGTTTAATAAGTTTTTATTGGCAATATTAGTTGAATTAGTGTTTCATCTGTAACACTTTTAATAATTATTGGTTTAACATCTGAATTTAATAATATTAATATATCATCTTCTTCAAATGATCTAAGAGCTTCTAACATGTATTTTGAACTAAATGAAATATCGATGTCTTCTGATTCGTTTTTATCAACAATTAAATACTCTTCAACTTTTCCTAATTCACTAGATAATGATGTAACAGTTAAACTATTTTTATTAGTTATCATTTTTACTGTATTTTTATCTTTATTTTGTGTTAAAAGTGAAGCACGATCTACTGAATCATAAAATTCATTTAGTTTTGTGTTAATAATTATTGAAAATTCACTTGGTATTAAATTAGAAGTATCAGGATATGTTCCATTTAATAAATTTGATTTATATATTATATTTTTATATTTGAATATAATCTTATTATTAAATATATGCATATTGACTGGATCTGAATCACTTATTATTTTATCAAATTCAATTAAATTTCTACCAGGTATCACTATATTTATAGGTTCATTAACTATACTGTCTAATTTAATTGTTTTTTTAGCTAATCTATATGAATCAGTAACTATACAATCAAAGTTATTCCCATCAATCTTAAAATTAACTCCTGTTAATAAAGGTCTTGATTCTTGAGTTGATATTGCAAAAGCAGTTTGGTTGATTATATTTTTTAATAATAATCCTTCTATTGTAATAGGATTATCTGATTCTTCAAATGTAATAGCAGGATAATCATTAAAATTTAAACAATTAAGATCATATTTGTTTTTTTCAGAATAAATCATTATTTTAAAATCATCGATTAAATCAAAATTAATAATATCTTCTGGCATTTTACGAATTATATCAATAATGTATTTACTTTGAATAATAGCTAATCCTTCTTTTTCTATATGTTCAATATCTTTTTTTGGTATTAATGTTTGATCAATTACTTCTGAATCACTAGCAGTTAATTCAAGTCCTTTCTTTGTTAATTCAAATTTAATACCATTTAATACAGGTATTATATTTTTTGGTGAAATTGCTTTTATTACATAAGATAAGTTTTCTAGTAATAAATTCTTTTTAATTGAAAATTTCAT
>JAAZHN010000137.1 GCA_012510695.1 Mollicutes bacterium | reverse complement strand
TCTATATATAAATCATCTGAGTAATAATTAGGTTCACAAGTTAGATTTATATCTAGTCCTTTTATAAATTGTAAATCACCATTAGTTAACATGTAAGATGCATGGGCTTCACAGTGAGCTAATTTATCTAAACTAATTAAAGCTTTATCAATAATTGGGTTAGTTGCCGAACAAATCGAAAGGGCAATATAAACTTCTTGTAATGATAAGGCTTTTTTGCTTTTATCAAATAAAAGGGGTTTATATTTTAAAATTGGGTTTAAAATTGATTTAGATAAAAGGTCTGCATCATCAGGAATTTTAGTTAATTCTTTAATTGCATTAAGAACTAAAGCACTTGAAGCACTTAGTAGTTTAGATTCTTTACCTGTTATGATTTTACCATTGGGTAGTTCTAAAGAAACTACATGGGTATTTTCAGCTATACTTTTATCTAAACATTTAGCAATAACTTTTCTGATGTCAGGAGTTATTTTAATCTCATCCATTAAAACTTTAATTCTACTAGCAACATCATGAGTTTCAATGCCTTTTTTATAATCACAAAGGGCATCATAATATCTTCTAATTATTTCTTGTTTTGCTGCTGTTTCAACTATTTTATTATTAGTAATACATTCACTAATCATATTAATACCCATTTCAGTCGGGGATTTATAGACATTTGTGCCTGTTATTTTGTATAAGATGTTTCTTAAAATTGGGAATACCTCTAGATCGCGATTATAATTAACTGCAGTTTTCCCATAGGCTTCAAGGTGGAATGAATCGATCATATTTAAATCTTTAAGGTTAGCTGTTGAAGCTTCATAAGCAACATTTAAAGGGTGTTTAATCGGAAGATCCCAAACAGGGAAGGTTTCTAACTTTGCATAGCCCGCTTTATTACCTTTTTTATATTCATGATAAAGTTGGGATAAGGAAGTAGCTAGTTTACCTGAGTTAGCTCCTGGTGAGGTAATAACAACTAAAGGTCTTGTTGTTTTTATATAAGGATTAGCTCCGTAACCTTCATCACTTACAATAATATCTATATCAGTTGGATATCCTTTAGTAAATGTATGAAAATAGGTTTTAATCTTTTTATTTTCTAATTTTTGAGCAAAACTTTTGGCTCCTTTTTGATTGTTATATAAAGTGACAACAACTGAGTTAATTTTAAAACCAATTTTTCTAAAATCATCGATTGTTTTAAATAAGTAGTTTTCATAGGTGATTCCATAATCACCACGAATTTTATTACTTTCAATATCACTAGCGTTGATAACAAAAATAAATTCAAGCTTTTCTTTAAGTTGCTCTAACATTTTTAATTTTGAATCTTTTTTAAAACCAGGAAGAACTCTTGAAGCATGATTATCATCAACTAATTTTCCACCAACCTCTAAATAGAGAGTGTCATACTTTTTCATTCTTTCTTTGATTTTATTACTTTGTTGTTTGATGTATTTCTCATTATCAAAACCAATTTTCATTTTGCTCACCCTTACTATATTTCTATTTTAATACATCTAGATAAATATGTCTATTCATGATTATTTGTTAATAATGTGTAAAGGTGGGGCTAAGCACTTAAAAACACTTGCTTTTTCAAAGAACTAGTAGTAATATAATGGTAGACAGTGGTACATTGTGGTGAAAAGTGGGGTGAATATTATGTTAATGGGAGAGTATCATCATACGATTGATGACAAGGGCAGACTTATTATTCCTTCTAAATTCAGATATGACTTAGGAGAGAAATTCATTGTTACTCGTGGACTTGATAAATGTTTATTTGTCTACAGCGAAAATGAATGGAATAAATTAGTTGCTAAATTAAAAAACTTACCATTTACAAAAATAGATGCTCGTAATTTCACTAGATTTTTCTTATCAGGTGCCACTGAATGTGAATTTGACAAACAAGGTCGAATTAACATTACCTCCCCATTGGTTAGTTACGCCGGTTTAAAAAAAGATTGCGTTATAATCGGCGTAAATGACCGACTTGAGATCTGGTCTGAAGAAGGATGGAATGACTTCTTCATCAAAAATGAAAATAATCTGGCAAATATAGCCGAAAATTTATATATAGAAACGGACATCGATATCTAATGCACAAAAGCGTATTACTTGAAGAAAGCATCAAGGCTTTGCAAATAAAAGAAGATGGCATATATGTTGATGCAACATTAGGTTACGGTGGTCACAGCTATGAAATACTTAGGAGATTAAAAAGGGGTTTCCTATTCGCCTTTGATCAAGATAGTAATGCTATCTTGGTCAGTCATGAAAAATTAGAACCACTTGGTTCAAATTATAAATTAATTTCTAGCAACTTTGAAAACATGGTTTTAGAACTTAAAAACAATGATATTTCAGGAGTTGATGGTATCATCTTTGATCTTGGTGTTTCAAGCCCACAAATAGATGATGCTTCTAGAGGATTTAGTTTTATGAAAGATGCAACTTTAGATATGAGAATGAATCAAAAACAAAAATTCTCAGCCCTAGAATTAATTAATCAATATCAAGAAAAAGATTTGTTTAAAGTATTTATTAAATATGGTGAAGAAAAATTTAGTAAACAAATTGCTAAAAAAATAATTGAAGTAAGAAAGACAAAGGAAATAAAAACAACCCTTGAATTAGTAGAAATTATTAAATCCTCAGTACCATATAAATATTTTATTACAAGACATCCAGAAAGAAGAATATTTCAAGCAATTAGAATTGAAGTTAATAAAGAATTAGAAGTATTAGAAAATACCTTGCCAGAAGCCTTAAAACTATTAAATAAAGGTGGAAGATTAGTAGTAATAACATTTCATTCTTTAGAAGATAGAATTGTTAAAAATATATTTAAAGATCATACAAATATTCCGGATATTATTAAGGGTGATCCAAATATATCTAAAGAATATTTACCAAAGTATAAATTAATAACAAAAAAACCAATAATACCAACACAAGAAGAAATAAAAGAAAATAGTCGAAGTGCTAGTTCTAAATTAAGAATCATTGAAAGGATTTAAAGATGAAAAAGAAAACTAAAATTAAATTTTTTAAAATTGAAAAGCTATTATTTTTAACAATGATATGTCTTGTTTTATTGATTGCGATTTCTACAGTATTTACAAAAGCAACATTATCAAGAACAAATATTAATGTTGAAAAAATGAAAGTAGTCATTTCTAAACAAGAGTCAATAAATCAAAGTATAACAATGAAAATTAATGAATTAGCATCATTAACTAATATTCAAACTATTGCCAAAGAGTATGGATTAAATTATAATAATGATAATATATTAGTCGTTAAAGACAATTAGGAGTGTTTTTATGAAGAAACAAGCAACGCAGGTGGAATTCAAATATATTTACTTTATCTTGCTTGTTTTTTTGTTTGTAATTATTTCGATTAGAGCTGTTTATATTTCAAGTAGTAAAAAGGTTGATGGTGTGGATATTAAAGCTTTTGCAGAAAATAGAAATACAAAAAAAACAGTCATCAGTGCTAATCGTGGTTCTATATTAGATGCTAATGGAGAAAAATTAGCAAGAAATGTAACTTCTTATACTGTAATTGCCTTTTTAGACCAATCAAGAACTACTAAAAAGAATAATCCTCAACATGTTGTGGAAAAAGATCGAACTGCTGAAGAATTAGCCCCACTTATTAATATGAGTAAAGAAACAATCTTAAATTTATTAAATAAAAAATTATATCAAGTTGAATTAGGACCAGGCGGTAGAGATATTACTGAATTAACTAAACAAAATATAGAAGCTTTGGATTTACCAGGAATCGGTTTTATTAAAGGTTCTAAAAGAGATTATCCAAATTCAAAGTTTGCTAGTTATATAATTGGTTATACTAAAAAGAATGATGATGGTACAATTCATGGTGAGTTAGGAATTGAAAAATTTTATAATGATCAATTAAAGGGAATAGATGGTTATAAAGAATACCAAAGAGATCGTCAAGGTTATCAAATTCCTGATACTCCATATATGGAAATACCCGCTCAAAGTGGGATGGATATTTATTTAACAATCGATTCAAATATTCAAATATTTTTAGAAAATGCAATGGAAAAATTAGTTGAAGAAAGAAGTCCTGATTGGGCTCTTTTAACAGTTGTTGATGCCAAAAGTGGTGCGATAGTAGGAAGTGCAACATCACCTAATTTTGATCCAAATAAAAGAGATTTAAAGACCTATATAAATCCATTAACATCGTATACTTATGAACCTGGTTCAACAATGAAAATATTTAGTTTCATGACGGCAATTGAACATGGTGTTTTTAAGGGTGAGGAAAAATTTAAATCAGGAACAATTAAAGTTGCTGATGCAACTCTTAAGGATGCTAATGGTGTCGGATGGGGTAATATTACTTTTGATCAAGCATTTACTCATTCTTCTAATGTAGGTGCAACATTACTTGGACAAAAGGTTGGAGTAACAAAATTAAAAAATTATTACAATCAATTAGGCTTTGGTAAAAAAACAGGAATAGAATTATCTGGTGAACTTTCGGGAATAGTTAATTTTAGGTATGAAGTAGAACTTGCTAATGCCACATTTGGTCAAGGAATAACCGTGACTCCCATTCAAATGTTACAAGCGATGACGGCTGTTACTAATAATGGAGTAATGTTAAAACCATATATTATCGACAAAATAGTTAATCCAAATAATAACGAAATAGTTTATGATAATGAAAGAACTGAATTAGGTGTGGTTGCTAAACCAGAAACAATTACTAAAATAAAAGATTTGATGGATCAAACAGTTAATGGAGAAGGACCAAATATTACAGGAAGACCTTTTAAAACTGATGCCCTAACTGTAATTGGTAAAACAGGAACAGCTCAAGTAGTTGGTAAAGATGGTAAATATAAAACTGGTAAATATGATTATGTAAGAAGTTTTATCGGAGCATTTCCTAAAGAACAACCAGAATATATTGTTTATATTGTTGCCCACCAACTAAAAGGAAATAATTCAAATTTAGGAACAATAGTTAAAGAAATAGTTGAAAATATTTCTAAAAATAAATATTTATCAGATGATGTAGATCCCGGAATTAAGGATAATCAACATATTATTGATAATTATATTAATAAAGAATTAACTCAATCAGTTTCGATATTAAATGAACAAACAAATAATTTAATAATCTTAGGAGATGGTAATTATATAATTGATCAATATCCAAAGACAAATACTAAAATATATAAAGATAGTAAAGTGTTTCTATTAACAAATTCAGAAACAATTAAAATGCCGAATATAATTGGTTGGCCAAGTAGTGAAGTTGCCAATTTATGTAAAATAATCGGCATAAAACACCAATTTAATAATTATGGTTATGTTACAAAAAGTTCCTTTGAAAAAGATGAATTAATTAATAAAGAAAAAACACTTATTATTGATTTAATGCCAAAATAAGATATAATTACTAATATAGAAGGGTATGATTAAATTGAAAGAAGAAAAAGATAAGAAGCCTAAGACTACTACAAAAAAGCAAGAAAAACCAAAAACTACTGCTAAAAAGAAGAGTACAACAACCAAAAAAACTACTACTAAAGCTCCAGTTAAAAAAACTCAAACAGTTAAGAAAGTAGAATCTTCAAAACCAAAAGCAGAAAAAATACCAGAAACTTTAAAAACAGAAACTACTTTAAAGGAAGAATCTATAGTAAAAAATAGTTTATTTCCAATATTAGTATTTTCGTTTTTAACTAGTATAATTGCTATATTTTTAGCATATAGTCAATCTAAGGCTGCAAATTCTTATATATTTAGTGGTTTTAATGATCATATAGCAATCAACAGTGGTTTAATATCTAGAAATAATAAAGTTAATTCATTTGAAGGAAATAATATTTCTTTTAAAGGCGAAGAAGACTTACTAGTGACATATTATGAGTTTGGCTACTATATTAAAGAGAAAGATTTTAAAACAAAAATAATCTCATCTGAAAAAAACTTTAAAAGTCCAGCTTCTTTAAAAAATGAAATTAATAGTATAATTGGCTTCAACTTTGTTGAAAATTCTAATAATAAAGATACAAAATTAGATGATGAAGCACTGGATTTAATTGAACAAGGGAAATTATTCTTCTTTGTTGATTATAAAACAGAAAAAAGTGATCAACTAATTGAAAATATTGAATTACAACTTAAAGTATTTAAAAACTAATTATTGAAAACAAACTTAACGGTTTGTTTTTTTATGAAAAAAAGTGTATATAATCACATATTTAATTTTAAATGAAGTTTTATTATGATATTATATTGTTATTATGAGGTGAAATTATGTTAATTTTAGCAAAAGCCGCGATGGCAATTATGTTAGGTTTTGTAACGTCAGTTATATTTGGTTATATATTATTACCTTTTTTAAAAAAGCATAATATAAGACAAAGAGTAAGTTTACTAGTTGGAGAAAGACATTTAGCTAAAGATGGTACTCCAACAATGGGAGGATTAATTTTTATTGTTCCGACATTATTAGTAATGATCATTTTATATTTAAGAAAAAGTATCAATATTAATTATAATGTTTTAATTGTTTTCTTTGTTTTTGCAGCATATGCTTTATTAGGTTTTATTGATGATATATTAAAAGTAAAGTTTAAGAATAATAAAGGAGTATCAATTGCGGGTAAATTATTAATTCAAACGTTTATTGCTTTAGTATTCTTCTATATTTTTATGAGTAATGGTGGTAAACCAGTAGTAGAAATTAGTTTATTTAACTTAGTTATTCCAATGGGATGGACATTTGGTTTATTTATCTTAATTGTCCTAGTTGGAACAACAAATGCAGTTAATATAACAGATGGTTTAGATGGACTTGCTGGTGGTTTATCAGTAATAGCATTCTTAGCTTTTGGAATTGTCTCTTGGGGAACAACGTGGGTTCCAGGATTTCAAGATATTGCAATTTTCTGTTTTGTTTTAGTTGGTAGTTTAATGGGCTTTTTAATATTTAATTCCAAGCCTGCTAAAGTATTTATGGGTGATATAGGTTCTTTATCATTAGGAGGTGCCCTAGCGACTGTAGCGATAATTACAAGACATGAGATGTTATTATTAGTTGTTGGTGGGGTATTTGTAATTGAAGCCTTAAGTACAATTATTCAAATTATTGCTATTAGAAAATTTAAAAGAAAAGTACTTTTAATGGCGCCTCTACATCATCATTTTGAAAAACTTAACTGGGAAGAATCTGATATTGTTAAATTATTTTGGTCAGTAGGATTCATCTTAGCTATGGCGGCTATTGCATATGGAGTTTGGATTTAGGAGGTTGTCATGAGTTTAAAAGTATATAATGTTTTAAAAAGAAAAAAAGAAGATTTTATTCCTCTTGAAGAAGGAAAAGTAAAAATGTATGCCTGTGGAATTACTGCTTCAGGTGATGCTCATATTGGTCATGCTTTTCAAGCAGTAGTTTTTGATATGATTAGAAAATATTTAGAATTTTCTGGTTATGAAGTTACATATGTTAGAAATTATACAGATGTTGATGATAAAATTATCATTAAAGCCCAGGAAGAAAATATTCCACCAATGGAATATGCTGAAAAGTTAATGGAAAAAATTGATAATGAATTATTAGAGTTAAATGTAACTCCACCAACCATCTGTTCAAGAGCGACTGAAAGCATCGAAGATATTATTGATTATGTTGATAAATTAATAAAATCTGGTCATGCTTATGCAACAGAGTATGGTGATGTCTTTTTCTCTGTTAAATCTTTTCCAAATTATGGACATTTTTCTAATAGAGTAGTTGAAGAAAGTTTAAGTGGAGTTAGAAAAGAAGTAGAACCTGGTAAGAAAGAAGATCAAGACTTTGCATTATGGAAAAGCGCTAAAGAAGGAGAAATAGCTTGGGATTCACCATGGGGTAAAGGAAGACCAGGTTGGCATATTGAATGTTCAACAATGAGTATGAAGTTTTTAGGTGAAACTATCGATATTCATGGAGGTGGAAAAGATTTATTATTTCCTCATCATGAAAATGAAATTGCTCAATCAGAATCCTTAACTAATAAGAAATTTGCTAATTATTGGATTCATAATGGTTTAATTAAAGTAAATGGTCAAAAGATGAGTAAATCATTAAATAATAGTATCTTCTTAAGAGACTTATTAGATAACTTTAATTATGAAGTTATTAAATACACATTATTATTAAATAATTATCGATCTGATGCAAATGTAATGGATGGAATGTTTGAAGTAAATGAAAAACATCTTTATAAAATGTATCAAACATTAAAGTTAGTTAATGACATAATTAAAGATAAAGAAGTTAGTATTATTCCAGATGTAAAGAGTAGAATAATTAATGAATTTAAAGAAGCCATGGATAATGATTTTAATACATCTTTAGCAATTGCTAATCTTCTTGGTTATGATAGTGAATTAAATAAACTTATCGTTGAAAAAAAATATAATGAAATGTATACAATGGTTGAGGCTATCAAAGAAGCATATAAAGTTTTAGATTTTATGAATCAAGATCCACAAACATTTATTAAAAATTTACAGGAAAAATACTTAGTTAAATATAATCTTACTGAAACTGAAATTAATGATTATATAATGAAAAGAAATGAATATAAACAAAATAAAGATTATGAAAGTGCTGATAAGGTAAGAGATGATTTATTAGCTAAGGGAATTTCTTTAATGGATAGCCGTGAAGGGACAACATGGGATCTTGTATTTAGAGATTAAAAGCGAATATTTTCGCTTTTTTTATTATATATTTGATAAACTATAAATTAAGTAAGAAGTATTGTATAATATAGGTAGGGTGAGGACAATGAAAGTAATAATAAGTGCAGGTGGAACTGGTGGACATATATATCCCGCTTTAGCAATTATCGAAAGATTAAAAAAAGAAGAAAAATCTTTAGAATTATTATATATTGGAACTCATAATCGAATGGAAAAAGATCTTATTCCAAATGAAAATATTCCTTATGAAGAATTAGTTATTTATGGATTAAGTAAAAATAATTTATTGAGAAATATTAAAAATGTTTTTTTAATTCATAAAGCTTATAAAAAATGTTTGAAAATAATGAATGAATTTAAACCTGATGTTGTCATTGGTGTAGGAGGATATGTTACTTATCCTGTTGTAAAGGCTGCTAAAAGGTTAGGAATTAAAATATTTTTACATGAACAAAACTCTATTCCTGGTAAAACCAATCTTGCTCTAGCTAAGCATGCTGATATAATTGGGGTTTCATTTAAGAAGTCATTTGAATATTTTAAAGATAATCAAAGAGTAGTTGAAACAGGTAATCCTTGTGGTGAAAGAGCAAAAAGTTTAAGAGCAACTTCGAAAACAAAATTAGGTTTTAGTAAAAATAAGAAATTAGTAGTGATTGTTTCTGGTAGTTTAGGTAGTCAAACTGTTAATAATAAATTAAAAGATTTCTTGAAAAATAGTTCTCATGAAAAATATGAAATTTTATTTATTACTGGTAGTTCTCATTATGAAGCATTTATGAAAAATGAAGTTTTTCCAGACAATGTTAAAGTTAAACCATTTGTGAATAATTTAGCTTCATTACTTAAACAAACTGATCTTTTAGTAACGAGGGCGGGGGCATCAACAATAAGTGAAATAATTGCTTTAAAAATACCTTCTATTTTAATTCCAAGTCCTTATGTCGCGAATAATCATCAATATTATAATGCATTAGAAATCAAAGAAGAAGATGCGGGTGTTTTGATATCTGAATCTGATTTAAACTCTAATTCTTTAAAAAAGGAAATAAATAAAATTTTATATGATTCTAAAAGACAAAAAGAAATAATTAAAAATTTAACTAATTTAGGAAAATATAATAGTAGTGAATTAATATATGAAATAATAAAGGAGTTGGCAAAATGAAAGAAGTTTTAGAGCAATATGGAGATGTTTTTGAAAATGTTGAATTAAAGAAAATAACTTCTTATAAAATAGGTAAAATTGCTAAATATGTAGTGATGCCAGCAAATATTGAATGTTTAGTTGACTTAATCGAAGAATTAAAAGAAACGAAGATGCCATATTTAGTTTTTGGATCTGGTTCAAATATTATAATACCTGATAAAGATTATGAAGGTGTAATAATAAAATTAGATAACTTAAATAAGCTTGTTATTAAAGGAAATAAGGTCGTTGTCGGTTCTGGGTACTATTTACCTAAACTTGTTAAAACAACAGTTAATGAAGGCTTAAAAGGCCTAGAATGGGCACTTGGTATTCCTTCCTCAGTTGGAGGTGCAGTAGTTGGTAATGCTGGGGCATATTTAAGTTGTATTTATGATTTTATCGAAACTGTAACTTACTTAAATGATAAAAAACAAATAGTTACATTAAAAAAAGAAGATATAAAATATTCTTATCGTCATTCGATGTTTAAAGATAATAAAGATTATATAGTTTTAGAATGTAAATTAGAATTATCTAAAGGTAATTATGATGCTTCAATGGCAATAATTGATGATCGAATGAAAAGAAGATTAGAAAGTCAACCACTTGAATATCCTTCAGCCGGCAGTGTATTTAGAAATCCAGAAGGAAATTATGCTGGTAAGTTAATAGAAGACTTAGGTTTAAAAGGTCATATTATTGGGGGAGCACAGATAAGTGAAAAACATGCTAATTTTATTATTAATATTGGTAATGCAACCGGAGAAGACATCATTGAATTAATTAATTTAATAAAAGAAAAAGTTAAAGAAGTATATGATATTGATTTAATATTAGAACAAGAAATAATCAAATGGTGATTTAATGAAACAGCAAAAAGATAAAAAAGTTAAAACGAGAAAAGTTTTTAGTTTTGGGAACCTAGTTGTTTTGAGTTTAGTCATTTATATCGTTGTAAATGTTGTTATTCAAGTTATGAAAATGCCTATTAAACTTATTTTAATCTTAGGAAATAATTTAGTTTCTGATCATGAAATAATCAGGGTTGCTAAATTAGAAAAATATCCCCCAATATATTTACTTAATACTAAAAAAACTAAAGACTTGATAATGAGTATTGTTTTAATAAAAGATGTAGAGATTAAAAAAGACTACTTTGGCAAATTAACCTTAAAAGTAGAAGAATATAAACCACTTTTTTATAAAAAAGAAAATAATGCGATAGTGTTAGATAATAAAGAAGAAATATATACTGATGATTATTCAGGAATTCCAATGTTAATTAATTATGTACCTGATGTTGTCTATGAAGAATTTATTCAAGAGTTTGCTAAATTAAATAAAAGTATAATTGCGATGATGAATTATATTGAATATTCACCAAGTAAAAATGAAAATAATGAAACAATCGATGAGAAAAGGTTTTTAATTCAAATGAATGATGATAATAAAGTTTATACCAATCCATTAAAATTAGAAAATATTAATTATTATTTAGATATATTAGCAAGTCTAGAAAATAAAAAAGGGATTTTAAACTTGGATGCTGGAAATTATTTCAAACCATATGAGGATAAAAATGAAAAAGAAACTACTACTCCATAGTTGTTGTGGACCTTGTTCAACTGTAATAATAAAAGATTTAAGTAATGAATATGATATTACTGTTTATTACTATAATCCTAATATTGAACCTAATGAAGAATATGAATTAAGAAAAGAAGAACAAATTAAATTTTTACAAAAGTTTAACAAAGAAATTAAAATTATTACTCCTACATACAATAATCAAGATTACCAAGATGCAATTATTGATTATGAAGATTTAGGTGAAAAAACAAAAAGATGTTATGAATGTTATAAATTAAGAATAGATAAAACTGCTAAGTATGCTTTAGAAAATCATTATGATTATTTTGATACGACCTTAAGTATTAGTCCTCATAAAAATAGTAGTTGGATTAAAGAACTGGGATTTTTAGCAGAAGATAAATATAAGGTTAAGTATTTAGCAGGAGATTATAAAAAACAAGATGGTTATAAAAGAAGTATTGAGCTTGCTAAAGAATATGATTTATATCGTCAAGAATATTGTGGATGTTTAGCTTCGGCAAAATACTTGAATTTAGATAGTAAAATATGATAAGATTGTCATAGACTAAAGGATAGATGATTAGTAGTGAGAAAAATAATTGCTAGTATTGATTTCGGCTCAGATACGATAAAAATCGTTGTTGGTGAATTTATTAAAGATAAATTCTTAGTTTTAGCTGCAATTTCTCATCAAAGTAAAGGAATAAAAAAAGGTGTTATTGTCGATCTTGATGCAACTACTTCTTCATTACAAGAAGCCTTAAAAGAAATTGAGACAAGAATCGGTTTAGAGGTAAAAAAAGTTATTTTAAATATTCCTTCTTATTATGCTAATTTTGAACTAGGTAGTGGTCAAAC
Organism: Mollicutes bacterium; assembly: GCA_012510695.1. Taxonomy (GTDB): domain Bacteria; phylum Bacillota_I; class Bacilli_A; order RF39; family UBA660; genus JAAZHN01. The sequence goes on along the minus strand of JAAZHN010000137.1, from coordinate 2,330 downwards.
AACGATAAGTAATGAAACCGGATTTGTTAGTGGTAATGATATCGTTCGGGCAATTCAAGGCAGTGTTTATAATCAAATTCCTGAAAACATGGAATTAATTAATGTTGTACCAGTTGAATTTACTATTGATGATAGTGAGCGTGTTGAAAATCCAATGAGTATGACAGCAAAAAAATTAGGAGTTAAAACAGTTTTAATTACAACACCAAAGAAAAATGTATATCCAGTTTTAAATGTTATTGAAAACTTAGGCTTACAAGCAAGTGATATTATTCTTGGTAGTATGAGTGATTATTATACTTTTAATAATCCTGAGATGGATAAGGTTTCTGGTGTAATAATCAATGTTGGTCATGAAACTACTTCTGTTTCTATCTTTAATAAAGGAATAATAGTTAATACTGAAATATTAGAAATTGGGAATGTAAATATCGACAATGATATATCATTTATTTACAAAGTTAATAGCAATGATGCGAAGATTTTAAAAGAAAATTTAGCTCTTTCTCATATCCGTAATGCTGATGCTGCTCATTTTGAGGAAGTTACCAATAAATTAAATGAAAATATTAAAATTAATCAATATGAAATTACAGAAATAGTTGCTTCAAGAGTAGATGAAATCTTAAAACTTGCGAAAAAACAAATAAATCTCTTAACAAAAAAGGAAATTAGTTATATAATAATTACAGGAGGAATAACCGAATTAAAAGATTTTTCTTTAACTGTTGAATCGATCTTTGGTAAATCAGCAACAGTAGGCTTAATGAATACATTAGGTGTAAGAAGTGGAATATTCAGTTGTTCTTTAGGAATGATAAATTTTTTCAATAATAAGATGAAGATGAGAAACAAAGATTATTGTATATTTAATGATATACAATTAGAAGACTTAAGTGGAGAAGGTAAAAAAATTAATATTGATAATGATTCAATTTTAGGTAAAATCTTCGGCTACTTTTTTGATAATTAAGGAGAGTGAACAGTGTGTTTGGATTAGAAATGGATCAAATTGCAAAAATTAAAGTAATAGGTGTTGGTGGCGGTGGTTGCAATGCCGTTAATAGGATGGTAGATGCTGGTGTTAAAGGTGTTGAATTTATTGTTGCTAATACTGATTCACAAGTTTTAAATGCCTCACGTGCTGAAACTAAAATTCAACTTGGAACAACAATTACTGGTGGTTTAGGCGCTGGTAATAATCCGGAAATAGGAAGAGCATCTGCTGAAGAGAATAAAAAAGATATTGAAGAAATAATTAAAGGTGCTGACATGGTGTTTGTTACTGCTGGAATGGGTGGCGGAACTGGTACAGGTGCCGCACCGATTGTTGCAGAAATTGCTCAAAGTTTAGGTGCACTAACAGTAGGTATTGTTACTAAACCATTCCGTTTTGAAGGTAAAAAAAGGATGGAACAATCTATTGTTGGAATTGAAGAATTAAAAAAACATGTGGATACTTTAATTGTTATTCCAAATGATCGTCTAAGAGACCTTGTTGATCGTTCAACGCCAATTTTAGAAGCATTTAAAGAAGTAGATAATGTGCTGCACCGTGGTGTTCAATCGATTAGTGATTTAATTGCTGTTCCTGGTTTAATTAACCTTGACTTTGCAGACGTTAAAGCTGTTATGGAAAAAAGAGGCAATGCTCTAATTGGGATAGGCTTAGGAGTTGGAGAAAACAGAGCGATTGAAGCTGCTAAACAAGCTGTCTTAAGTCCATTATTAGAAACTTCAATTGTAGGAGCTACTGATGCGATAATTAATATTACTGGTGGTAGCAACTTAAACCTTTTTGAAGCAGAAGATGCAGCAGAAGTTGTTAGAACTGCTGCTAATAATGAAATAAATACAATTTTTGGGGCAGTTATTAATGAAAACTTAAATGACGAAGTAATTGTTACGGTAATTGCTACTGGTTTTGAAGGAAATGATCCTAATAAATTAAATGATTTCCCAAGTAAGCCAACAAAATCAATCGATCAAACTGATACAATCGACAGTGAGTTTGATATTCCAGCTTATATAAGAGACCGCAGTGATATTTAATTAAATAAAAAAACAACATTATTTAAAATGTTGTTTTCTTTTGCTTAATTATCGTGATTATTATATCTGTGATTATTTCTACTTGCTTTTTTCTTATCACGGCATTCTTTACATCTTTTTGGTTCGCTTTGTAAACCTTTTTCTTTGTAAAATTCTTGTTCACCAGCAGTGAATACAAAGTCTTTTCCACAGACTTGACAAACTAGTGTTTTGTCTTCCATTATTGTTACCTCCTTAAATATTTAAGATTTAAATGTTAATTGGCCTAGATTAAAAGG
>JAAZHN010000013.1 GCA_012510695.1 Mollicutes bacterium | reverse complement strand
CTAACACCAAAAGCAATAAAATTTGAATTAAAATCGTTAATTGTTTTTATACCAACAGGGATTGAAGTTGTTTTTGCAGCAACTTTATCGATTAATAAATCATTTGACTTTACTAAACCCGGATATTTTTGTGTTTCGAGATCTTTACATTTTGGATTTACGCCATCACAACCTGCTTCAACTATCCAATTAACTTCTTTTTGATTTGTCTCAATTTTTCTTTTTGTAGTGTAATATTCCTTGATTAAGATATAAAGTTCTTTAATTAAACTGTTTTCTTTACGCTCTAAATCATATTCCAACTTTTCAAAATTAGCTTCATGAAGACATGTTCTAGTTTGTGTTAAATGTGGAAAAGTATCATACCTTGTTTTAGTAGTAGTATCATAGTATTCTTTAAAAGTAAAATATTGTCCAACACCAATATTATAACCTGTGTGAGGATTATAACCTATTCCAGGAAAGAAATATTCAACATCCTCTTTACAATATATCTTACAGTATGGATTAGTTTTAGTTTCAGAAATTTCATATTTGCTCTCAGATGATAAACCTCTTGGAAGCAAACATTTATAATTGTCTGAATTTATTCCTTTTCCTCCTGCTTCAGTAATGAATCCTTTATCAGATTCTTCTAAACAATTTGCTTTTTTAGTAATATCTTCACATTTTTCTTTTAGAATTTCCTCTTCACACAAATCATTATAATCTTTTGCTGTCATATTAGATTTAGCATTATCTTCTGAACAACACTTTTTATAATTTTCTCTGGCTACATTAGAGTTTCTATTTTTTTCATACTCACTCTTTGCGGAAAATTCACCAACAAAACATGAAGTACAAATATTTAAATATATTTCACTACCATCTTGATCTTTACCCATTGCTGTTCTAACAGCACTTGCACTCATATTATCTGGCTTACAACAGGCAACAGCATATGCCTCTTTTGAAATAATTCCTTGTTCAAAACGAGCCCTTAATGAATCCGAACCCTTAAAGCAAGCGTCACCTGGAGTTATGGTTGGTGGTGTTGGTGGTGTTGGTGGTGTCGGTGGTGTCGGCGGTTTTGGCGGTTTTGGCGGTTTTGGCGTAGCTGGTGTACAAAGAATAGGATTACAATTAACATCTACATGTGAAACGTTCATCGTCAATGGGCAATCACTCATCCCTTGGTTATTATCACAATGATTAAATGCTTCACTACTCGTAGAAAAAGAACAAGAAGAATATTTTCTTATTTCACCAATATGTCTTGGTCCTGGTCCTGATGGATAACACACAACATTGTATTGATATGTCCATGACTCAGCCGCTACCATTGATTCAGTAATTTGTGCAATCTTTGGTGTATTATAAGAAAACATTGGTTTTAAATCAACCATCGCCACCATATTACTTAAATCATAATTTGTTTCTTGACTTACTTTACAATCTTTAGTTTTATTAATTCTAACTTCTAGTTGATCAGTTATAGTCATTTTAGAAATTTCAGTTGTGCTCATATCTCTATATAATTGTTGAGAATTTGATGAAATTGAACGAATTTCAATGAATTGTGACGGTTTATCTGTTGTAATCGATGCGCTTAGTTTCAAGTCATTACACAATTCATTGGCGTCTAGAGAATTGTTTGTAAATGTTATTTGATATTTCTTTTCTAGTTCGCTTGAGGATAGGTTTTTAGTTTGAACTGATTTATTATCAACTTTAAAAACAACTGCTTGAAAATCAGTAAAATTTAAAACTGATTGAGCTTTGTTTAAAATAGAAACATCGATAGTCACAGTTTTATTTTCACTGTTGATTACAGGTTTTTCAGTTTTTATAATATAATTTGATCTAATTAAATTTAAATCATGAATAAAACTATTCATCCCAATTATTGTTAAATCGACAATATTTTGTGAAACTTTTTCATTACCAACAGTACATTGATTATTTGAACATTCAAAAGGTCTTAAAGAATTTGGTTCTTTTGTAATTTTTGCATATATAGCATCCCCAATTTCTTGATACCTTTTTCCAGATTCAGTTTTAATATCACAAAAAGATCCAGCTAAATTAGAACTATTAAATATTCTAATTGCCTCTACTCTATCATTCATCGATATCCCATTAATATCGCTAATTAGAATTGAAGTTCTAGCTTTCTCATGACTACTTCCGTTATTTATTTTTCCTAAGTTTCGAACATTAAAACAACCTACTGTTGAATTAATACTAGTAGGATTGACACCGTAGTATCTTTCTTTATTAACATCCTCAATATATTCTTTACCATAAGGAGTTAAATTTACTTTATCAAAAGATAGGGTTTGACATAGATACCTTTTTGGATTATTTTCCAAAGTGTTTTGAGTTACTATTTGCCTGGTTTCTAAACTTGTGTTATCTAAACCAATAACAAATCCTAACCCAACGAATGTCGCAAATAAGAATGCTACACTTATATATAATTTCTTTTTCATCTAATCAAACTCTCCTTTTTTTAAAACTATACGCAAAAATACCAGTGACAGTAATTATTACTAAAACTACTCCACCAATAATATAATATTTATCTCTTATTTTAAAGATTTTAGCAACCTCTTTATCAGATGAAGTTTTATCTTTATTTTCTATTGAGATTCTCTTAGACATTTTATTATATGTAACAACATCTTCTGTAAAAATTAATTTTTGACAGCCATTTTTACTTGAATCTTTTTTACAGGCCTGAGTATTAGATAACTCATTATATTTAGGTAAGCTAACATCAATTTCTCTAATAGTGCCAGGGACACAATTTTGGTTTAAAGCAAAAATTTTAAAGCGCGCTTTCTTAATTTGATCAATACCATATATTTTTTCAACATGATGAGTTTTATCCGTGTTTCCTGTCAAAGCAAAATCAGGAATGTCATCACTAACAATTCCAATCTTATCGCTTAAATTAGAAAAAACCAGGTCAAAATAATAATAGTCTCTTTCCACTAAATTATAATGAATATTAACCCTTCCTGCAGCTGAACGAATACTATTTGCATCACATTCTGCATTGACATCAGTATAGCTAAACAAACTCATTATTAACATTAAAAATATAAACTTAATCATTTTCTAACTTCACCACTACTTATATTACATTATAACAACTTTTATTCTTGTAAACAAGATAATTTTTGATATAATAACCCTGTCTATTGAAATTGATTGGAACAGAAAGGATTTATGTTACAATTAAGCAAAATTTCAAAAACTTATATTAAGCAAACTGTTTTAAAAGATATTAATTTAATTTTTAATAAAAACGAAAAAGTTATGATTGTTGGCCCCTCTGGTAGTGGTAAAACAACTCTTTTAAATGTCATATTTAAATTAGATAAACCATCTAGTGGAGATATTTTATTTAAAAATAAAAATATTCTAAAAATTAATTCTAATCTTTATCATACTAAGATTGGCTTTATTCTTCAGTCATATGAATTAATTGATGATTTAAATGTATTGGAAAATATTTATCTTGCTCAGATTTTAAATGGGAAAAAAGATAAATCAAAAGTTAAATCTATAATTGGTAAAGTTGGTTTAGAGCATGTTGCTTATAATAAAATAAATACTTTATCCGGGGGAGAAAAGCAAAGAGTCGCGATTGCAAGAGCATTGGTTAATGAACCCGATATCATTCTGGCAGATGAACCGACTGGTTCGCTTGACTCATCAACAAGTAAAGAAATAATGGAACTTATTATTAATCTTACCAAGAATAAATTACTTATAATGGTCACTCATAATGAGTATCTTGCCAAGAAATATGGAAGTAGAATAATAACTATTCAAGATGGAGAAATAATTAATGATACTAATAAACAAAGCAAACTTAATAATGATGTTTTCCTTGAAAAAAGAAAAAAAAGTATAAATGTTTTACAAATAATTAAAATATCTTTGAAAAATATATTTAAAAATAAAGTAAGATTTATTTTAACATCGCTTGCTGTCTCGATTGGTTTATTAGGTCTCTCATTAGTCTTATTAATATCTGATGAAGCAAATAAAGAACTAAACTACCTAGAACAAAATAAAATAGATTCATTCCCGATTGTAATAAATAAAATACCAGATATAAAAAACAATAATAAAGAATACTTATTCCCTCCTTATGAAAAATATCAAGAAGAAAAATTGGTAAAAATAAATAGTTTAACAAATAAACAATTAAAATATATTGAAAATATTGATCCAACGCTGTTATCAGGAATGAGCAAACAATTTTTAAGTAATTATTTAATAATGGATGAGAAATATAACACTTATGAAGATAAAGATATAATTTCCTTACCTATTAGTTATAAAGATAATTTATTTTTAACAAATAATTTTGATTTAGTTGAAGGTAAGTATCCTAAAAACAATCAAGAAATAGTATTAATAATTGATGGCAATAACCAAATATCTAATTCTTTATTTAATTTAATTGGCAATAATGCTTTTTCTAAAAAATTAAAATTAATAAATAATGATGCTATTT
>JAAZHN010000136.1 GCA_012510695.1 Mollicutes bacterium | reverse complement strand
TTTTTTCACCCTTTCAAAATATAGAGTGTTATTAACTGCTGATCAAAAATTGTATGTTATATCCATATCGACCATTATTTATTTAGTTTTGAACACAATAATAATATACATTTTTTCTAGTTTGAAATTCGGCATAGTTCTTGTTCGCTTTATTGCACTATTTGCGATTCTATCTAGATCATTAATACTATTAATTTTTGTTAAACGAAAATACAATCACTTAAATTTTAAATTAAAACCCCAAAAAGATTTATTAAAAAAAAGATGGGATGCATTGTATCTGCAAATTTTAGGTACAATTCAAAATGGGGCTCCATATGTTATATTAACTTTAGTATCTAATCTCGTGAATGTTAGCATTTATGCCATATATAATATGATCATGATGGGAGTAAATAATTTATTATCTGTTTTTATTGCCGGATTATCAGCTTCTTTTGGAGAAGTAATCTCAAAAAATAACACAAAAGTATTAAAACAATCTTATCGAGAATTCGAATATGTTTATTACGATATTTTAACAATATTTTATTCAATGAGCATGGTGCTCATTATTCCGTTCATTAGATTGTTTACAAAGGGTATTACTGATGCGAATTATATTTTACCTACAGTTGCGATTTTGTTTGTATTAAACGGACTATTTTATAACTTGAAAACTCCACAAGGAATGTTAATTCATTCTGCGGGCCTGTACAAGGAAACAAAGATTCAAACTACGATACAAGGATTAATAATAGTAATTTTAGGAATAATTCTTACGCCCTCATTAAATATTATTGGCATATTAATAGCTTCCATTGCTTCTAATATATACAGAATAATAGACTTAACATTTTTTGTTCCAAAGAATATAACTAAACTTACCATTATGCCAACCGTATTAAGATATATAAAAGTTTTCATTGGTGGTTCATTAATTATCTTTTTTTGTAATCGTATCCCCATTAAAATAGACAGTTATTCTACATGGTTATTTTTTGCATTTATAAGTTTTATTGTTTCTGTTATAATAGTATTAATTATTGATGCTTTATTCGAAAGAAAAATGATGAAATTAATTATTCTTAGAATAAGAACTATGATTAAAAGGAGAAAAAATGGTAAAAATAGACCAAGTTTATAAAAGTAAAGAAGATTGTTCAGGATGCACGGCGTGTATGCATATTTGTCCAACTAAGGCAATTACTATGGTTGAAGACATGGAAGGCTTTAAATTTCCTTTAATTGACCTAAAAAAATGTATACAGTGTGGGAGATGTCAAAAAACCTGCCCATTTAATGAAGAAAAGTTCAATCAATTGAAAAATGATATGCCGGTTGTTTATGCCATTAAACATGTTGATGACAATGTTCGTCTAGGTAGTACTTCTGGAGGAGCATTTACAGCAATTTCTGATTATATTTTATCAGAAAAAGGTGTTGTTTATGGGGTAGGATACAACAAAAACATGGAAGTTGTTCATAAGAGGGTTACAGGTAAAAATCAACGAGATAAATTAAGAGGATCAAAATAGGTACAAAGTGATTTAAGCAATGTTTTTGAAAAAATAAAGGAAGAGTTAGGCAACGAAACTAAGTTATTATTTACAGGGACACCAAGCCAAGTCGCGGGCTTAAAATCTTTTCGTATTAACT
>JAAZHN010000135.1 GCA_012510695.1 Mollicutes bacterium | reverse complement strand
TATCAATTTTATAGGCATTAGTTGCACTACAACTCTTCTCTCCAGAACGACCAACTCTATTTATAGCTAGTGCACAAACCGTATACTGGCCTTGATTGGTAAGGGTTACACTATTTCCAGTTGTTGTTGGTTCACATTGTTTTCCATTAGTAGTCGTACAATATTTATATGAACTTATTCCTGATTCGGGATCAGTTGCAGTAAATTTCACTACTATACTAGCATTTGTCCAATCTCTAGCTGTTGGACTAAATGTTGTTTTGCTTGGTACGGTTGTATCAATTCGATTAATTGGTGAAGGACCACAATTTTTAGTGTTTCCAGCTTTATCTTTAATTGTTGCATTACATGTAGTTCCATGAGTTGTTCCTGTTGTACAAGTAAATGAGGCTGCAGTTAGTCCAGAACCACCTGAATCAGTGCTTCCAGTTAAAGTGAATGTTTGAGCACCAGATGCTTTCCAATTAGCTGGATTTGGTGTCCAAGTACTTCCACATGTTGGATCTGTCTTATCTATTTTATAGGCATTTGATGCGCTACAAGTTTTTATACTCCCTAATCCTGCATGATTTAATGCAAGTGAACAAATTGTATATTGCCCTTGGTTAGTAAGTGTAACGCTATCCCCAGTTGTTGTTGGCTCACATTGAGTTCCATTGTTAGTTATACAATATTTATAACTTGACACTTGAGATTCTGAGTCTGCCGAAGTAATTGTTACGGTAATATTTTGGTTTGTCCAATCTTGAGAAATTGGGTTATGTACTGTTCTATTTGGCGGAGTTATGTCAATTCTGTTTTCTGGTGATGGGCCACAAGTTATACTGTTTCCCGCATTATCTGAAACAGTTGCCATACATGTTGCGTTATTTGTCGCAGCAGCAATACATTTAAAACTACTTGCTATTCCTGAACCTCCAGTATCTGTACTTCCTGTTAAAGTAAACTCTTGAGTAGCAGGGGTTGTTTTCCAGGTCGCTGGATTTGGCGTCCAAGTATTTCCACATACCGGTTTAGTTAAGTCTAAAATAATTGAATCCTCAACTTGAACTGAATCATTACCAGCATGGTCTCTAAATATAGCATAAACTGTTCTTACACCTTCAGAGCCTGTTAAAGTAAGGGGATATGTTGCTTTAAAAGGTGTGAAAATTAAACATGGTTTTGATTGACTTACACATACAGATGCAACCTTAGATACATCATCTTTTGCAGATAATGTTAAAACAACTTCCCTACTTTTTGTATATGGTGCATTATTATTTATCAATACTTTGGCTTCTGCTGGTGGTAGGCGGTCTAATTTAGTAGTTGCATAATATCTTATTGAGACATTACCAACCTTATCTCTATACCAAACTGAAACTGTTTGATCACCATCTAAATCTTCTAATAAATGACCAATAACTGATGTCTTATATGGTTCCCATTTGGTATTATCACATGTTGTTGTATTACTAATACACATTGAATCCATCCCTGATTCATGATCGACTGCTGATAAAATTAAATTAACTGCCCTTTTATTGGTGTATTCACCAGCTTCAATAGCAATTGTACCTGTTGGTTTAACTGTTTCATATATTATTGTATCTGTTAAATCTGAAAAATGATTTCCTGATTCATCTCTAAACCATACTTTAACTGTTTTTAAACCATCATTTTCTGTTAACATCCAATTACTCACTAAAGTTGCGAATGGCCTCCAGGCTGTACAAGTGTTAGTGTTACTAATACACATACTTGTTACATAAGTTTCTGCAGTATTCATCGTTATTTTTAAAGTTACAGATCTACTACCTGTATACGGTGCTCCATCATTTATGACAAATGTTCCAGTTGATGCTGATGGTACAAATAATATTGAATCTTTTGCTGGTCCATGAACTGTTTTAAGGCGATCTCTAAACCACACTGAAACAGTCTTTTCCCCTGCTTCATTAGATAACTCCCAAGCAATTAGAGTTTCATATTTACGCCATGCCGTACAAGTGTTAGTATTACTTACACACATCTCAGCATTAGTTGTATCACTAAGTGATGAAGATATTGTTAAACTTACACTTCTGGTATTTGTTTCTGCTGCACCATTATTAATGGTAACAAAACCACTAGATGTTATTTCATCATCATAAACAACAGCATAAACACGATCAAAATAATATTGAACTTCTATTTTTACTTCACTAATACTTTTACTAACATCTCTTGGATCTTTTACATCATCTGCTTTTATATAGTTATTATCTAAAAGTGTTTGCGCTTTTATATGAAAACATTTAGAATCAGCGACCGGTTCTTCTAAATATTTACATTCCTCAGTAAAAAAATCAGTCGATGCTTGACCAAATTGAGTTGCAGCAGTTAAAACATAATCTATTTTTTCTTCATATAATTTTTGATTAATTCTTTTTGAAGATCCTAATGACGAAGTAATCGCAATTGTCGCGATTATTCCTATAATAATTATTATTATTAGTATTTCCAACAAAGTAAAACCATTTTTCTTCATCTCATACTCCTCTATCATAATTAGATTATACTAAAAAATCATAATAATGCAAACACTATTAATCTTTTAGAACAAAAAAAAGAGTAATTCATTTTTACTCTTTTAAGCAATCTTAGTAATCTCAATTGCATAGGCACCAGTAGGACTTTCAACAGAAATTACATCTCCTACTTTTTTACCCATAATTGCTACACCAATTGGTGATTCATTAGATATTTTATTATTAAATGGGTCAGCTTCTAAAGACCCAACAATTTTATATTCTTCCTCATCATTTTCTTCAACATAAGAAATAGTAACTGTACTACCAATATCAACTATATCTCTTTGACCATTTTCAATAATTTTAGAATTTTCTAACATAAATTCTAATTCTTTTATTTTCATCTCTAATTGAGCTTGATCTGCTCTTGCAGCATCATAATCAGCATTTTCTGATAAGTCACCAGCTGATCTTGCTTCTTTTACAGCTTTAATTACTTCTGGTCTTTTATTTAATTTTAAATCATTTAATTCAGTTTCAATTTTCAAATAACCTTCTGCAGTCATTAAGAATTCTTTTTTGTTTGTCATTTCAATCCACCTCTTTAATTTCAAATTACGACGTGATTAAGCATACTATATTTATTCAACTTTGTCAAATACTTTAACCCTCATGATATCCCCCTTAAATAAAGGGATTGGTGATTTGAACTTTATTACTTTCCCTGGTTGATTGGCAACTTCTAAAGGTTTTAAATTTTCATCATAAATTTTTCCAACTTTTAATGATTCTTCATTTGTCTTTGGTCCAAAAAATTCTACATCATCACCTGGTTTAAAATAATTTCTTTGTTCAACACTTACATATCCATCTTTATAATCTAAAACCAATCCTAAAAAATCTTGATTTGATATTTCATTTCGATCTTGAAAGTATTGCCCCTCAACTCCAGGAATATTTTGAAAAAATTGAGGTGCTGATTCTCTATTAGCAACTCTCCCCAAAATATTATTGGCATAAGTTAAATATTCAGTAGTTAAAGTTTTATTCAATATTTTATCGATAACTTGTCTATATGTGTGAATAACAGTCGCGATATAATAAATAGATCTCATTCGTCCTTCAATTTTAAAAGATGTAACACCCATATCTATCATGCTTTCTAAATTTAAAAGCATATTTAAATCTTTAGACATCATTGTAAATTTTGGATTATTTTCAGAATTATCAAAAAGAAAACGACATATTTGAGCACATCCACCTCTATTTGAATCCCTGTTAGTTACATAATTAGACATAACACATTTACCAGAAAATGATGTACACATTGCACCATGGATAAAAACTTCAGTTTCTAACCCAGTATCGATGATACTTTGTAAGTCTTCAATTAAGGCTTCTCTTGCTAATACTATTCTACTAACTCCTAAATCTTGCCAATATAATGCTGCATATTTATTTAAAGTACTTGTTTGAGTAGATAAGATAAGATTTAAATCTAATTTTAGTTTTTTTACTAGACTAATAACAGCATGATCACTAAATATGATTCCATCAACTTTAATATCTGCTAAGTATTTTAAATAATCATCTAAACCTAATAAGTCATTATCATGAAAAACAATATTGACTGTAACATAAACTTTTTTATTAAATTTATGAGCATAAGTAACTGCTTCTTTTATTTCATCTAAACTAAAATTATTTGCATTTGCTCTTAAACTGTAATTTTTACCGCCTATATATACTGCATCTGCTCCATAATCAATCGCAACTTTTAATTTTTCGAGATTACCTGCTGGTGATAATAATTCATATTTCATAACTTA
>JAAZHN010000134.1 GCA_012510695.1 Mollicutes bacterium | reverse complement strand
ATTTAAAAATGAAATTTGATTTAATTTATTATTTATGATATTATATAATACATAAAAGGTATAGGAGAGGAGAATTTATGAAAAATAAATTAATATTTATTTTGATTTTTATCTCAATTTTTATTTTTACAGGATGCTCAGGAGAAGCAACTAAAAATGATGAAGAAAATAAGCAATCCGAAGAAACAACTTGGAATGGGCCAACAGCAGGACCATGGGAGACATGGAACAGAAATAACAATGGAGATCAATATTTTAAATATGAACTTGTTTATGGTGATAAAAATAGAACAGGATGGGTTACTATAGATATTAAAGATTTAGATAATGGTAATTATGAATTTAATGTAGAATTAACTGTTAATAATTATTATTCGATTTCAACTTCTCCGACAGGAGAAACAACATATAATGCTACTTCTAATTTTGTTTTAAGTAAAAAAGAAGGCTTTTTTGAAGCGACTTATGAAAAAAGTAAAATGTCTGGAGCAATATACGAAATAATTGGTAGATTAGATGAACAAGGAGCAATTGTAGTTGACTTCAATGAAAGTGATATTGTTTGGGAAGAAGAAAAGTCAATTGAAAGTGCTAGTGGTTATACTACTGTTAATATAAAAAGTAAAACAGAAGTATTAGGTCTTTCAGCTTATGAAGTTGATTTGATTTATAGAGATTATGAAGAAAGACAAAATAATTATGTTATAAATCCTGATATTAAATACCCACTTAGTTTGTATGAAAAATTAAATGAATATGATTTTTACGAGTTTACTTTAGTAGAATACAATGTTAACTAAAAATATAGAATTTTACATTATGTGTGATATAACTTATCGTTTTAATATAAATTATGATACCGACTAATTTATATTCTTAATTAGTAGATAAATAGGATTATTCCACCTTTTTAGAAAATATAATTAAAGATTAAACAACGGATTTAAACAAAGTTAAATAATCAAAAGGTTACGCTCCAAAACCGCTGATGGGGGTTCGATTCCCTCTACCCCTGCCAATTAGTGATTATGCGAACATTGTCTACTTTTTAGGCGGGTTTGCTGTTAATATAAATGTAAATAAAAGAGATTTCTTTTGGAAATCTCTTTTATATTCATAAATGGTCGGGAAAACAGGATTTGAACCTGCAACCTCTTGGTCCCAAACCAAGCGCACTGCCAAGTTGTGCTATTTCCCGTCACTAAAGGTATTAAATAATTAATACCTACCACATTATATCACTTTATTTTAAATAATCTAGTCTTTTTTGATTTTTTAACGTTTCTGACCACAATTGATACAAAAAACAGAATCTTGTTCATAAGGATGCCCACAACTTGTGCAGTATGCTGTTTGGACACTATTTTCTTGAAGTTGAGGTTCAATTATTATTGAATCTTGATTATCTAAAGGTAACGGTGCGATTACCTCTTCTTCTTGAAAAGATGTCTCTTCAACTACATTTATTAAAGGCTCGGGGTTTTCCTCAATTACAAAGTTTTCTACATCATTAGTATTATTTATTTCGATTGGTATATCTTTTATGATTTCTTTTTCTTCCACAATTACTGCATTATTATTTTCTAATAATTCTTCTTCGCTACTTGTAAATAATTTATTTGTTTTATCAACATCAGATAGTTCTTCTTCAGGAACATATTCTACACTTTCTAAAGTTAAACTCTTAACATAACCTGATTCTTCTTGTTCTTCTTTCTTTTTCTTTTTTGTTTTAAAATTTATTGAGACTGCTATGCCAATAAGTAAAACACCAGAGATTAAATATAATACTCCTGTTTTCCAAAAGACATCTAATATTTTTTTAATATTATTTTCTAAATATTCTACTGCAGGTCCTGGTAGATTATTAGCAAAAATTGAATAAAATGAATTAATTATCGCAAAAAATAAACCAGTAATCGCTAGAGGAACGCCATGAACAAATAATGGTTTTTTTATTTTCCAAGTAAATGTCATCATTAAGATTAATGAAACAAGAAAATAAATAATAAATCCAGGGACAAAGTTCCCATTATAAGCTAAGTTAAGTAATGAACTAGTTATACCATCTATTCCTGTAAATAATTCAGCTAGTTTGGCGAAAGTAATAATCTGGGTGATGATTATTAATGCCCCAAAAATAATTACCATTGGGACAAATAAAAGACCTAGTAAAAAAGCTAATAATTTACCAAGGAAATTAAAAAATTCAAACACAAAATCTTTTATTTTATTCACACTACCACCCATTATTATAATTTAATTATAATACTTTTTATTTTTTACCGCTACTCTTTAACCCTTTTTCACTTAAATTTTCTAAAATATTTGTATCAAATGAAGAAATTATCTTTTTATTAATCTTATCTTCTTTTAAAGCAATATTAATTAGGCGATCAAGTAACTCTGCATACTCAATCCCGCTTTCTTTCCATAAATAATATGATAATGAACCAGGTATTGTATTTATTTCATTAATATAAACCTTTTTACCTTCAAGTAAGAAGTCAACTCTTGCAACTCCTGAACAACCAAGAACATTGAATGTCCTTAGAGCTAAGTCTTGAATGGTTTTCTTTTGTTCTTTAGTAATATTTGCCGGTAATTCTCTTTTTAAACTTACCATTCCTTTAGACTTAGAACCTTCATTAACATATTTATCTTCAAATGTTAAAATATCATCAGTTAAGATTGGTTCTTCGCATTCAGAAGCAATCGCACCTTCATAGTTACCTAAAACTGCACAGTTGATTTCTCTAAGTTTTAAAACACATCTTTCAATAATTATTTTATTTGTATATTCATAAGCATAATCGATTGCTTTAATAAAATCTTTTTGATTATTAACCTTAGATATCCCAATACTAGATCCTAAATTAGCTGGTTTAACAACTAATGGATAACCAAATTTCTTTAATGATTCTTTAACAATGTAATCAACGCCTTGATCATAATCAGCACGGTTAAATGATACATAATCTAATACTGGTAAGTCATAACTCTTTAAAACATCTTTCATTAGTTGTTTATCCATACCAATGGCTGATGCTAAAACATTAGACCCAACATATGGTAAGTTAACCATTTTAAATAAAGCAACTAAGGTACCATCTTCAACATTTGAACCATGAACAATTGGCAAGGCAAGATCTAAGTAATCATATACCCTATTTAACATTTTAAAAGGGAATTTAACCAATCTAACTTGACCATGGTCATAAACTAAAGTTACTCTTTGACTTTTACTTTT
>JAAZHN010000012.1 GCA_012510695.1 Mollicutes bacterium | reverse complement strand
CGAAAAAGCCAAAAATGATATTTCTGACTTTATTTCTAATTCAAAAAAGGAGTAATAATGTTTTCATTTATTGATAATATAATTAATATAAACAATAAAAGTTTTGATGGTTTAACTACTGAAGTTAATAATTTAATTATAATTAGAAAATTTCAACAATCTAAAAAAAACATTTTAATTTTAGTAAATAATTTACTAGAAGCAAATAAAATATACGATGAATTAAGAACATATACTGATGATGTATATGTTTTTCCTATGGATGATTTTGTTTCAAGTGTTGCTTTATCAATTTCTCCAGAACTTAAAATAAAAAGATTAGAAACAATAAGAGTATTAAATGATAAAAATCCAAAAATTATTGTTACAAATTTAATGGGTTATATTCATTTGTTACCAAGTAAACAATCACTTGAAGAAAAACTAATATTAAATGAAGACCAAGAAATTAGCAGAGATTCTATCATAGATACACTAGAAAGATATGGTTATACAAAGGTTTCTTTGGTAACAACAACAGGTGAATATGCAGTTCGTGGTTACATTGTTGATTACTTTGCAATCGATGATGATCAACCAACAAGAATTGAATTTTTTGGAGATATCATTGAATCAATTAGATACTTTGATGATATGACACAACTATCAATAGAGTCCATTAAAACACATACAATTAATCCGTTCAAAGAAATGGTGTCAAATGAAAGTAGCAAACTTATCGATTATTTAAATAATCCTCTATTAATAAAATTTGATCCCAATCAAATAAAGTTAAGTTATCAAAAACTACTTGAAGATCAAAAACATTATATTGAAACAGGTAAAATTGAAAAAAATAAGAAATACTTTCATGAATATGATAATAAAGAAGAATCAATAACAATTGATACTATAAATAAATCACCAAAAAACAAAGTAATTTGCCAAGAAATTGATAGTTTTAATTCGAACATAGATGAGTTAAATAAATTTATTAAAGAAAAGATAAAACTTGGAAATACAATTTTAATCTGTTTACCAAGAGATTCTCAAATAGAGTTTATGAAGAATAAGATTCCAAATAGTAAGGTTATTAAAGAGTTTAATGATATAAAACTAAAACAGATTAACATTATAAAATTTAAAATTAATAAAGGATTTATTTTAAATGATTTTATTCTAATCTCAGATAAGGATTATGAAAAGAAAACTTTTGAGAGAATAAAATACAAAAGCAGCTTAAAAATAGGAAAAAGAATAAGTAATTTTGATCAAATAATTGTTGGAGATTATGTAGTTCACAGAATTCATGGCATAGGTATATATAATGGTATTGTTACGATAGAAAAAAATAAAATTAGTATGGATTATATTCAAATCTTATATAAAGGAAATGATAAAGTATATATACCTATTGAAAAAATAAACACTTTATATAAGTACACGTCAAAAGATGGGAACAAACCTGTTATTAATAAGTTAAATTCTATTGAGTGGGAAAACAAAAAAAGAAAAGTACAAGCTAAAATAAATGATATTTCTCAAGAACTTATTGAACTTTATGCAGAAAGAGAAAAACAGAAAGGTCAGCCAATGGTCAGTTATGTTGAAGAAGCAACATTCGCGAGTGAATTCATTTATGACCCTACTCCTGATCAACTAAAAGCAATTGAAGAAATAGATAAAGATCTACAATCTACTAAGCCAATGGATAGATTGCTTTGTGGAGATGTTGGCTATGGGAAAACAGAAGTTGCTTTTAGAACAATGTTTAAAGCAGTTATGAACGGTAATCAAGTCGCATATCTTTGTCCTACAACAATATTATCAAATCAGCAATATCAAAATGCTCTTGAAAGATTTAAAAATTATCCGATAAATATCGCCTTATTAAATAGATTTGTTTCAGAAAAAGAAACAAAAAATATTTTATTAGGTTTGGAAAATGGCACAATTGATATTGTGATTGGCACACATAAATTGCTTAACGAAAAAATAAAGTATAAAAATTTAAACTTGCTTATAATCGATGAAGAACAAAGATTTGGTGTTACACATAAAGAAAAAATAAAAGGAATAAAAAAAGATGTTAATGTTTTAACTCTTTCTGCAACTCCAATTCCAAGAACACTTAAAATGGCATTGTCTGGGATTAGGGATTTATCAATTATTGATACACCACCAATTAACAGATATCCAGTTCAAACTTACGTTGTTGAAGAAGATGAATTATTAATTAAAGATGCTATTTATAAAGAAATATCTCGAGATGGACAATGCTTTATACTATATAATAGAGTGGCAAATATTGAAGAAAAGGCTTATAACATTTCAAAATTGGTCCCAGATGCGAAAATTATCGCTGCCCATGGTCAAATGAATAAACAAGAACTAGAAAATATTATGACTGACTTTATTGAAGGAAAACACAATGTTTTAGTTTGTACGACAATAATTGAATCAGGAATTGATATCCCAAATGTTAATACCTTAATAGTTATTGATGCCGATCAATTTGGATTAAGTCAACTTTACCAAATTCGTGGTCGAGTTGGTCGAAGTGATCGAATTGCCTATGCATATCTTATGTATAAAAAATCGAAAATCTTAACTGACACAGCAATAAAAAGATTAAAGTCAATTCAAGAATTTACTGAACTTGGAAGTGGCTATAAGATTGCAATGAGAGATTTAGCAATAAGAGGTGCAGGAGATGTTCTGGGTAGTGAACAAGCAGGATTTGTTGACTCAGTGGGAATTGAATTATACATGGAAATGATTAATGAAAAATTAGATGAATTAAGTAACAAAACAATGCCAAAATCTGAGGAAGATGTTCAAAATTTAGTAGATGTTGAGACACATATCCCAGATTCTTATGTAAGTGATGAAATGGTAAAAATAGAAATTCATAAATTGATTAATGAAGTTGATAGCAAAGAAAAACTAGCAAATGTTAAAACCATTATTGAAGATCGCTTTGGTAAATTAACTGAAAATATGAATATATATATGAACCAAAGACTATTTGAACATTATGCTAGTAAAAATGGAATAAAACAAATTAACTTTTATAAAGCAACTATTGAATTGACTATCCCAAGAGCTTTGTCAAATATAACAAACGGAGAAAAACTACTAGAATTAATTACAAAAATTAACAAAAGTATATCTATAACTTATAAAAATGGAAGAATTACAATAATAATATATAAAAACAAACTAAAAAGACACCATATATTTTATTTATTAGAAATAATGGAATTATTTGAAACAAAGAAAGTGATAAGAAGGTGAAAAAATGATGTTAACTGATAGTCATTGCCATTTATCGAATGAATATTATGAGGACATAGAACTTATAATCAATAATGCTTTAGAAAACAAAGTCAATAGATATATAACGAGTGGATATGATCAAAAGTCTAATGAAGAAATAGTAGTCATAACTAATCGCTATGATAATTTATATGGAACTCTTGGAATTCATCCTCACTCAGCTCTTGACTATAACGAAAGTTGGCTTGAGTATATTAAAAAAAAATTGGACCATAAAAATATAATTGCAGTTGGAGAGATTGGTTTAGATTATTACTATGGTAAAGAAACGAAAGATGAACAAAAAGTTTTATTTCATAAAATGCTTAAATTAGCAGAAGAAAGAAAAAAAGCAGTTGTAATTCATAGTAGGGACGCTACAGAAGATACAATAAATATTTTAAAAGAGTATAATCTAAAAGGAGTAATTCATTCTTTTTCGGGAAGTTATGAAACGGCTCAGATATATATTAAGATGGGATATATCCTTGGGATAAATGGTACAGTAACTTTTAAAAACAGTAAGTTAATTGATGTATTAAAAAGATTAGATTTAGAAAATATAATTTTAGAAACAGATTGTCCTTATTTAACTCCTGAACCAAACAGGGGTAAAAAAAACGAACCAAAAAATATACTAGATATTGCTAAATATTTATCTAAAGAGTTGAAGATTCCTATAGAAGAAATAGCGCTTCAAACTGAAAAAAATATTCAACGAACTTTTGACATTTAATGTTGTCCGTGATAAAATTTACTTACACTAAAATGAGGTGAAAAATTGAAAACAATATTTAAATATATCTATCGTACTCTACAGTTTGTTTTTGTTTTTACTCTTTTATTTGTGGCTAAAAACATTGCTGGTCAAAATGAAATGAAAGTTGTAAATGACAATTTAAATAAAACATTAAACCTTAGTGCTAGAGCAGAAGTAATGGAAGCAATTAACTATAACGATTTATATTCTCCACTAGATACTTTTGTGGGAGACTTAACTGGTTATGGTGCAGATTGTGCTCTTTGTTCTGGATTTTTAGGGTGCACTAGTCAAGATGTCCGTGATGGCAGAACCATCCATAAAGATAACGATTATGGTGAGGTAAGAATAGTTGCATCATCAAGAAATTTACCGTGTGGTTCAATTATTCGATTTGAGTCGAAAAGAGTATCAGATAAACCTGTGTTTGCTATTGTTTTAGACCGTGGTGTTGGAGGAACTTCAATAGATTTATTAACTGAATCAGAATTAGTAGCTGGAAAAACAATAGGAAGAAGCCAAATAAAATATGATTTATTAAGAAAAGGTTGGGAAAAAAGAGGCGAATAAATCGCCTTTTATATTATGAATAAATATCAACCAAAAAAACGATTTGGTCAAAACTTCATTAAAAACAAACAACTATTAGAAAAAATAGTTGGTTTTATTGATATTAAAAAAAATGATTTAGTAATTGAAATAGGCTTAGGCCAAGGAGACTTAACTGAAGCAATTTTAAAGAAAAATCCTTTTTATATTGGATATGAAGTAGATGAAGATCTAAAACCATTTTTAGAAAAATATATAGAAAAAAAAGTTTTCATCAACTATGAAGATTTTCTGAAGGCTAATATAAAAGAAACAATAAAAGACATTGATTATTCAAAACTATATATAATTTCAAATTTGCCCTATTACATTACCACTCCAATAATAAATAAAATAATAAATGAAAAACTTCCTGTTCACCAAATGCTCCTAATGATGCAAAAAGAAGTGGGTGATAGATTTACTGCTCAACCAAGTACGAGATTATATGGTTCAATAACGGTTCACTTAAACTATTATTTCAATATAAGCAAAGTATTAACAGTTGGCAAAGAAAATTTTACCCCAAAACCTAAAGTTGACAGTGTTGTTCTACTTTTTGAAAGTAAAGAAACTAAGGAAAGTGTTGATCAAAAAACATTTCAAAGTGTATTAAAAGAGTCATTCCAATTCAAAAGAAAAAATATAAAAAATAACCTTAAAAAGTATGATTTAAAAACTATTGAAAAAATATTATCCAAACATGGTTTTAGTTTAAATTCTCGAGCCGAAGAGTTACCTTTAAACATCTTTGTTGAGATAGCTAATAATATAAGTAAATAACTTGCAATTTATTAGTAAGTATTATAAAATTATGTTAAGTTAATTTAACTTTAGAAGGAGAGACATTATGGAAATTACATCGGTATCTGTTCGAAAAACTGAAAAAGCAGACTCTCGTCTAAGAGGGATCGCAAATGTTGTTCTTGATGATGCTTTTGCAGTACATGACATTCGTATTATCGAAGGTGACAATGGTCTGTTTATTGCTATGCCAAGCCGTAAAACATCGACTGGTGGATATAAAGACGTAGCACACCCTATCACTCCAGAAGTAAGAAAACAATTCGAAGAAGCCATTTTTGAAGAGTACAATAAAGTACTAGAAGAAAATGAAGAATAAGAAAACACAATCTTGTGTTTTTTTTTGCAAAAAAATGTGTTAAGTTATGTAAAATCAGCTAATTATCAATTGAATAATAGTTGTATTAAACCTATAATTAAAATAATAGATAGTTAGGTGATGACATGCGCAAAAAGACAAAAAAAGATAAGAGACGCATATTATTTTCTTTTGTTATTTGCTGCTTTTTAGCGGGTTATTTGTGTGTCACAACCATCGAATCTTGGTCTAGGATTATTCATAATAAAGGAATAGAAAAATCACTGAAAGACAAACAAAAAAAATTACTTGCAACAGAAGAAATCTTAAGAAGTGATATTACAAAATTAGAAGATCCTGACTATGCTGCAAGATATGCACGAGAAAAATTTTTATATTCTGGAGAGGGGGAAATTGTTTTTAAATTTGCAAAATAATAATCAAAAAAAGAAGGTTTTTATATTGCAATTTATATTTTTTAAGGGTATACTTAAGATACAATTAAGGCTACAAAAAAATCTGTTTTTTAAGTCAAAAGGGTTGTAAAATATCAAACTGTGGGAGGTAAAAAGATATGGACAAATCTAATTTTTTTAAGACTCTAATTGTCGTAAAACGCGACGGCAAAAAGGTCTCATTTAATGGGGGAAAAATCGCTATTGCTATCAAAAAAGGGTTTGATAGTATAGAAAATTCAGACTACACTGACGGAGTTGTCAATGAAGTTTATTTGCATGTAATCGATCGTATTCAAAAAGATTATGCGGATAAAAAAGAAATATTAATTGAAGAAATTCAAGAAATAATTGAAGAAACATTACAAAAAAATGGTTATGTCGATGTTCATAAATCATTTGCGGCATACCGTGAACGAAGAACTGCATCAAGAGAGTTATTTTCATCAAGACAAAGCAAACTAATTAAAGCAATTGAACAATTAAGTTTAAAAGAATCGTCAGAAGCGGATAGCAAACGAGAAAATGCGAATATTGATGGTAATTCATCAATGGGTACTATGCTTCAATTTGGTAGTACAATATCTAAAGAATTTGCTAAAGCATATTTAATTGATAAAAGATTTTCAGATGCCCATGATGAAGGTAGAATTCATATTCATGATATGGATTTCTTACCTATGGGAACTACTACTTGTTGTCAAATTGACTTAAATGATTTATTTAAAAACGGTTTTTCAACAGGACATGGTTTTCTAAGAGAGCCAAAAAGTATCATGAGTTATGCTTCTTTAGCCGCCATTGCTATTCAAGCTAACCAAAATGATCAACATGGTGGACAAAGTATCCCCGCGTTTGATGTTTTTATGGCGCCTGGAGTATTAAAAACATTTAAAAAAGAATTTAAACAATTAACCTATGATTTTCTAGATGTTGAAGGCTTCTTATCATTTATAAACTTTAATCAAATTGAAAAAGATATTACTAAAATTACAAGTATTGATTTTGACGTATCAGAGTTAGATAAATATGCTAAAGAATCACTTCAAGTTATTAAAATTTTTAGAAGTGCATATGAAAAAGCTTTGCAAAAAACCAACCGTGCAACTTATCAAGCAATGGAGGCATTCATTCATAATTTAAATACAATGCACAGCCGTGCTGGTGCTCAAGTTCCATTTAGTTCTATTAACTTAGGAACTGATACAACGCCAGAAGGAAGAATGGTTACAAAAAACATCTTACTCGCAACTGAGGATGGATTAGGTAAAGGCGAAACACCAATATTTCCAATCTCAATTTTCAAAATTAAAGAGGGAATTAACTATAATAAAACAGATATAAACTATGATTTATTTGAGCTTGCTTGCCGAGTTTCAGCAAAAAGATTATTTCCTAACTTCTCATTTATTGATGCTCCATACAACTTAGCAACATATGAAGAAGGAAATTATAAAACAGAAGTAGCCTATATGGGATGCAGAACAAGGGTTCTAGCAAATAATTATGATCCAGAAAAAGGAATTACACCAGGAAGAGGAAATCTTTCATTTACTTCAATTAATCTTGTTAGATTAGGTATTAAATATGGAATAATTGATAAAGAAAGAAAAGAAGCAGATATGAAAGGCTTCTATAAAGAACTAGAAGAACTTATGGATCTTGTTAAAGCTCAGTTAGATGAAAGATTTGAAATCCAAGCAAATAAAAGAGTTGTTAATTTTCCATTCTTAATGGGTCAAGGTATTTGGATGGACTCTGCAAAATTAAAACCAAGGGATAAGGTAAGAAAAGTAATTGGTCATGGAACATTAACATTTGGTTTCATTGGCTTAGCAGAAACCTTAAAAGCACTAATGGGTAAACATCACGGAGAATCAAAGAAGGCTCAAGAGTTAGGATTAGAAATAATTGGTTTTATGCGTAAGCAGTGTGATAAATATGCAAAAGCAGCAAATATGAACTATACTTTAATCGCAACTCCAGCAGAAGGTTTAAGTGGAAGATTCACAGCGATCGATAAATCGATTTATGGAATCATTCCAGAAATAACTGATCGTGAATACTATACAAATTCATTCCATTTGCCAGTTTATTATGATACAACAATTGAACACAAAATTAAAACTGAAGCACCATACCACGCACTTACAAATGCAGGTCACATAAGTTATATTGAGTTAGATGGAGATCCAACAGATAATGTTGATGCATTCGTAAAAGTTGTTAGAATAATGAAAGAGAATGGCATTGGTTATGGAGCTATTAACCATCCAGTTGATCGTGATCCAGTATGTGGATTTGTCGGAGTTATTAATGATCAATGTCCAGGATGTGGAAGAAAAGAAGAAGACGGAGTTCCTTTTGATAGAATTAGAAGAATTACTGGGTATTTAGTCGGTACTGTTGATAGATTTAACAACGGTAAAAAAGCTGAAGAGCACGACAGAGTTAAACACCGAGCATGAAAGAAAAATTTGTAAGACTTTCTGGACCAATTCAAAAAGATAGTATTGTCGATGGAGAAGGTCTAAGAACTGTTATCTGGTTTCAAGGTTGTCCTCATCATTGCCCAGGATGTCACAACCCTGAATCATGGGATTTTAAAACAGGAAAAAAAGTCTCTTTAACTAAAATAAAAGAAGAACTTGACAATTTAGATGTTCAAGATGGAGTAACATTTTCAGGTGGCGAACCAATGGCTCAACCTGAAGCATTACTTGAATTAACCAAACATATAAAGGCCAAAAAATTAAATATTTGGGTATACTCTGGTTTCACTTTTGAACAATTAATCGATATGAGTGAAACTGAACCAATATATTTAGAAATATTAAAAAATATTGATGTTCTAATTGATGGAAAATTTATATTAGAAGAAAAGAGTCTAGATTTACAATTTAAAGGTTCAGCGAACCAAAGAGTACTTGATGTTCGAAAATCATTAAAAAATAATGAACCATTTTTAATTCCTAAATACAAAAAACCTAAATCAGTAAGAAAAGAAAGAATTGTTAAAAGAAATACAAATGCATTAGTTATCTTATTATTAGTTTTTTCTTTAGTTTTAACTGGTTGTGGGGGCGAATCAAATAATACTAATACAGGCAATAATAATTCGAATTCAGGAACAAACACTAATAACAGTTCAAATCAAGAACAAAAACCTAGAGAATTAACTGAGTCTGAAAAAATGATTGTTAGTATATCAGAATTAATTAATGAAGGTTTGGCTTATGATACAGGCAGCTATATAAAAGGAGATATAACACCTGGAGAGTATGCTTTTGTAAAATTTGATGGAAGCGGTTCATATTATTCAGAAGAAGATGCAGCAGGTAATATTGTTGATAATGAAAATTTTGATAGTTTTGGTTATGTAAAAGTTCATGGCGTTGGTAATTTGAAAACTAAAGGTGTACTTATTAGTGTTAGTGCATTTGAAAGGTTAAATGTTACAGGTGCAAAACAAATATATGAAATATTAAATAATCAAACAGATTATAATCAAGGAGGATATTATAAAGTTGGTGCTGATATAGAGCCAGGACAATATATATTGGAAAGCATTGGTGGCCGTGGTTATTATGCAATAATGTCTGGACCAGTAAGTAACAATGATATAATAAAAAATGATAATTTTAACGGAAGAGCAAGTATTAGTTTAAAATCTGGTCAATATTTGGATCTTAGCAGATCTACATTTACAAAACAAAATTAGTATCTTACAAGTCCTGTTATGGGGCTTGTTTTTTTTTGTAATAAAACTGCAAAAAATTGCAATAACCTGATTTTAGATACAGTTTTAGATACAGTTTACCATAGAAGCCAAGTTAAATAGCGTGAAGCCAAATGAAAAACAGCAAGAAAAATAAGGCTTTTGTGAAGCCAAGTGGAGCCAAACAGAACAAATTTTTTATCCATGTGGCAGTGGTAAAAAATATAAACAATGTTGTGGTAAATAACTCGCATTCCCATGAAATAAAGGGAAAAGCGAGTTTTCTTTTGCCGACACTAGGAACTATGGACTATAGCACAATTTTATATTAAAAGATAAAAAAGAAAACATAAAAAATTACATTTTGACAGGGTTAATCGTCGGATTAATCGTATGGACCGCTACAAGAGCTCTTCATGTTGCGGAGTTTAAAAAACATTTAAAAGAACAAAACTATATTTGTGTAACATCATTTGGAGAACTAAATGTTATTG
>JAAZHN010000133.1 GCA_012510695.1 Mollicutes bacterium | reverse complement strand
TTATTTATATTTATTTCATATGTTACAATCGATTGATAGTTTACCAGAAATAAGATATTTACTTGCATATTTCTCTAAAGTATCTGGTTATACAAATCCAAGAGATTTTAAATTTAATGAAGATAAACAATTATTATTTGAAGGAATTGTTCACTCAGCATTAAATCTATATTATAACGGTGGAGCATCAAGAAGTAAGTTAATTGACAGTCACAATAGATTTGTTAAAGAATTAGAAGCTAAAAAAGAAGAAAAACTAAGCCGTACTCAACAACTTGACATGATTAAGGTTAAAGCATTGAAAGAATTAGGTTTCTCAGAAGTTACTCCAGAAAATGCTGTTGAAGTGTATGATAAGATGGCAGAAATAGAAAACAGAAAGCAATAGGGGTATAAAGATGAAAAAAGGTTGTAATGGATTAATTTTGGGAATTATTTTAGTTTTAATAGGAATTATTTTAGGATTAAATGCCCTTGAAATTACCAAAATTAATATATTTTTTAATGGTTGGTGGACATTATTTATCATTATTCCTATCCTAATAAACTTAATTAAAAATGAAGAAAAATTAGATAGTTTTATTTGGTTATTAATAGGTTTATTACTTTTATTAATTGTTAATGATGTTATAAGTATGGATCTTGTTTGGAAATTATCTATACCAGTTGTTTTATTCTTAATTGGTTTATCAATAATTTATAAAAGTCTTACAAGAAGTAAAGATTTAAAAGAAATTAAAAAAATTATTTCAAAAGACAAAGAAATGACATATTATACTGCAACATTTAGCAAAAATTTAGTTAAAGTTGATGAAGAGTTTATTAACAGTGAAATAAATGCAGTATTTGGTGAAGTAGTTATTGATTTAAGTGGTTCTAAGATTAAAGAAGACATTATTATCAATTCAACTACAGTGTTTGGTGGAATTAGATTAATAGTACCTAAAGATGTTATTGTAAAAGCAACATCAACATCAATCTTTGGTGGCACTAATAATAAAGCAATTGATTCAGAAAATAAAAATGCAAAAATAATATATGTTAATGCAACCAATGTCTTTGGAGGTACTGACATTAAATGACAACAACTCAAAAAACAATAAAATATGTAGCCCTATCATTTGCGGGATTAATTATTATTTCATTAATATCTGGCTTTATCCTATTTATTAATTTTACTAAAGAAATAACGGACTTTGGAATAATTGACAGCAGTTACATTGAAGAAGTCTTAGAAGAAACTGAATTTAATAATCTTAATATATCTTTAAAGACTACTAACCTAGTAATTAAACAAAGTGAAAAGTTTAAAATCCAAACTAATAATGATAGATTGTTAATAAATAATGAAGAAAACACCCTTAAAATAAGGGAAGAGAAGGGGAGATGGCTCCACTTCTCAAAAAGAAAAAATTTAGTTATTTTCTTACCAACCAATTATAATTTAGAATTAGCGACTATAAGACAAATGGTTGGCAACGTCCAAATTGAAAATTTAACTGCAGAAGCATTTGAAATTTATTTAGGAACTGGCAAAACCACAATTGATAAATTGACAGTCAATGATTATACAATAATTGATGGTGGCGTTGGTTCGGTTGAAATAACCTCTTCTACATTAACTAATTTAAGTTCTAATCTTGGAGTTGGTAAATTTAAATTAGGTGCTACACTCATCGGAAAAGCATCAATCGATGCTGGTGTTGGTTCGATTGATTTAAATCTACTTGATGGATTAGACAACTATACTTTTAAATTAGAAAAAGGAATCGGATCTATATATATTAATTATAAATCTATTAATGAATCTAAATTAACTTTAGGTTCTGGTAATAATATTATTGATATTGAAGGTGGAATTGGTAAAATAAACATAATAACCAATCAATAAAACAGAGAATGCCCCATAAATAAAGGGTTAACCGTAACTTCGTATAATAAATATTATGTAAACCAAAACTTATAACAAACTAAAAGACCACTACTATGGTCTTTTTATATATGTATTATTACTCTCTCTTTTAGGTTCAATATGTTTTTCAATTAATTGTATCTGTAAATCAATTGTTTCTAATTGATATCTAACTATAATATTTTCATCTAATTCATCAACAATAATTATTGGATTAATTACTTGTTCAGCATCAACACAATGTCCATCTTGATTATAAATAAATTTTGAGTGATCAATTATGATGTTTGCATCCTTATTAGATATTGTTCCTATACAATTAATTTTAATTGATGTTAATGTTCCAATATATTTAGATGTTCTTGAGACAATAACTAATTCACCTTTAAAAAAATTAACACTGTTACGAATGATTTGATTTAAATTATCTGATATATAATCCAAATTATTTTTTTCTAAATATTCTTGGACTTTCTTATCAACTAAAAGATATCTTTCATTATTCTCCATAACCCCACTCCTCTCTTCGACTAATTACCTATTATACATGATTTTTATTAATTTGCTACAAAATGTTAGTTTTGCTAAATAGTTTAATAATAATATTTGGTAAAACATTATTTCTAATATAATGACGATGTTTTTTATCCTCTTCGCTTCTACCACTAAATAAAGATTTTTTGGTTAAAATTTCATCAGAAATAATGAAAATAGCACTACTTTCTAGATTTAATATATTACAACATTTAAAGAAGCAAGCGGTTTCCATTTCGATTGTTTGGGCGCCTAATTTTTTAATAAAATCAATATGTGGAAACTGAGCAAATATAGTATCAATACTAAAATTAATTGTTGATTTATAATCAATATTTATTTTATCCATAGTTTGTTTTAAATTATTTGTTAAATTACCATTAGGATATTCTTTTTTTAAAAACTCATCTTCTAAATTAGGATTTAAATATCTACTAGCTCCGTCTTCCACATAGGGAATAGTTGGGAATTACTAGATCACCAATCTTTAATTCTTTTGTCAATGAACCAGCTGAACCAATAAATAATATCCTTTTGCAATTTGTTAATCCCAAAGGTAGGATATCTTCAATCATCTGTGGTGCTCCTGCAGCTTTTAATTCAAGAAAAGTGAACTGAAAATTATCTCCATAGATATTGTAAATAATATTATTTTTTTGGTTTTGCTCTACTCTAACATTAAAACCGTTAAAAATAGTATGACTCCACCAGGGAGCAATAACAACATCCTCTAAAATATTTTCATAACCAACATTAGATATGATATCATTTTTATTTGTTCCATATTTAGCATGAGCATCTAATAAATTCTGATAATTCATAATTATACCTCTTATTCTATCTTACTTCTTGGATGAAACTCTTCATAATCACTCTTTAATTTGTCTTTAGCAACATGAGTATATATTTCAGTAGTTGAGATATCATCATGACCTAAAAACTCCTGTATGATCCTTAAATCAACCCCATTATTAAGTAAATGAGTAGCAAATGAATGTCTTAGGGTATGTGGTGAAATATTTTTATTTATTCCTGATAATCTTTGCTGTTCATTTAGGATTTTAAATACTCCTTGTCTTGTTAATTTATTTCCTAAATAATTTAAAAATATATAATTGTTTTGTTCTTTTTTAACAAAATGACTACGATATTCATCTAAATATAGTTTTAAGTAGTCCATTGCTATTTCCCCTATTGGGACAACTCTTTCCTTTTTACCTTTACCCATTATTCTTAAAAAATCATTTTCTAAATCTAAATTAACATACTCTAAATTGATTAGTTCAGATATTCTAAGACCTGTTGCATATAACAACTCTAAAATAGCTTTATTTCTATAATCAAGTGGTCTTTTAAGTTCTATATCTAAAAGAGCATTAATTTCTTCAACACTCCAAACATCAGGTAACTTTTTCTCTACTTTAGGCAAATCGATTCCTGTCATTGGGTTATTTTCTAAATATTTATGGTTATTTAGAAACTTAAAGTAAGTTCTTAAACAAGATATATGTCTAGCTATGCTTTTAGCCTGTAAACCATTTTCTTTTAAATGAGTGGTATAACTTTCTATATCTTTAGTTTTTAACTCTTTAAATTCAACATTATTAAAATATTTAGCAAATGATTTTAAATCTTCATTATATGAATCTAAGGTGTCTTTAGTAAAATCTTTTTCTAAAGATAAATGAGCCATAAATTCATCAAGATGAAAAATTTCAATCTCATTTTTTACTTCTTCTTGATCCATAATCTCACCATCTTAATTATATCATGCTATAATAGATTAAAGGTGATTTAATGGAAAATTTAGCTCATGTTTTAAGACCTAAGAAATTAAATGAAGTAATTGGTCAAGACCATTTAATCGGTAATAATAAAGTTATTAGTAATTTAATTAAGTCGAAAAAAATGTTTTCGATGATTTTTCATGGGAAACCAGGTACAGGTAAAAATTCGATCGCTAATGCAATTGTCAATGAACTTAAAATACCCTTTAGAGAATTAAATGCTGTTATTAATAATAAGAAAGATTTTGATATAGTTGTTGAAGAAGCCAAGATGTATGGAGAAATGATTGTTATTATGGATGAAATCCATCGTTTAAACAAAGATAAACAAGATTTAATGCTTCCTTATATTGAAAGTGGTTTAATTAAATTAATCGGTCTAACGACCTCTAATCCATATCATAAGATTAATCCCGCGATTAGATCAAGGTGTCAAATATTTAAACTTAATGACTTAGAAGAAAAAGATTTAACTAAAGGAATAAAAAGAGCGATTAAATCACTAGATAATGTGGAAATAGATAGTGAAACAATCAAATATATTGCCAGGCTAGCTAGTGGGGATTTAAGAAGTGCAATCACTACCCTTGAAGTTGCTTATTATGCTAAAAATAATAATATAATCGATATTGAATTAATTAAATCAATTAATGCTAAACCTGTATTTTTTCATGATCAAAATGAAGCTGGTCATTATGATGTCTTAAGTGCTTTTCAAAAGTCAATTCGTGGTAGTGATGTTGATGCATCACTCCACTACTTAGCTAGATTAATCGAAGTTGAAGACTTAGATAGTATTTATCGAAGAATGAGTGTTATTGCTTATGAAGATATCGGTCTTGCTAATCCAACTATGGGTCCAAAGGTTTATGCAGCGATCGAGTTATCAGAAATGTTAGGGCTTCCAGAAGCAAGAATAATTCTTGCTAATATAGTTATCGAACTTGCCCTATCTCCTAAGAGTAACTCAGCTTATTTAGCAATAGATGCAGCTTTAAATGATATTAGAATGGGTGATATTGGTAATATTCCAGACCACATTAAAAACGGTAATCCTAATTACAAATATCCTCATGATTATCCAAATTACTATGTGAGCCAACAATACTTACCAGATAAATTACAAATGAGAACCTATTATCAACCTAAAAATAATAAATATGAAAATAATTTAAAACAAATAAATTCTATTATTAAAAAGGATTGAATTTAAAATCAATCCTTTTTTTTGTAATCTTTAATAACAAAATCTACTATATCTTGAGAAGATTTTTTATTAATGTATTTAAAATTAAATTTAAACTTATTTTTAAATACTTTTTCAATTAATAAATTAATCTCATTTTTATTTTTACAATATAGAGCTAATTTATTTTTTTCAAAAAACTTCCTATTATACTCCTCTACTCCTAAATGAGCTTCAAATAAAATTAAAGGCTTTTCTTTATAGATTATCTCAGTTGAAGAAATACCACCAGGTTTAGATATAACAAGGTCAGATATAGTTAAATATTCATTAACTTTAGAAGTGAATGGTACAACTTTAAAATTAGGACTTTTAATTTTTTCATTTAATTCTTTAAATAAACTTTTATTACTTCCAGCTAAAACAATCACATAATAATCTGAGTTTTGAAGAATATTTTTACAAATACTTAAAACATCTCCACAACCAAGTCCGCCTAACATTAT
>JAAZHN010000132.1 GCA_012510695.1 Mollicutes bacterium | reverse complement strand
TTCCCAATCATCATCGGTCATTTCTTGTTTAATAATAATTGATCTTTTATAATAAATACTAGAGTAATACTTTAATTCATTATCATTCATAAAGTTACTTAAGAAAAACATTTCTTTTCTTACTTCAACTAAAATATCTTTCTTATCTAATTTTTCAATCATAAAATGTTTCATACTATAACAGTTTATGTATTTTAAATAAGGAGAGTAGAGCATTCTTTCATATTCATCAAAGGAAACAGGCTCATCTGCTAAAATATAGACTTCATTAAATTCTTTAATTCTTTGAATAGTTAATAAAACTAAAGAAACTATTTCTTTATTTTCTATATAAACTTTATTGATATTTCTTTGTAAGGCAATACCTTGAATAAATGTCGAGATAATGTCTGGATTTTTTAAGATATAGTTAGATGTAAATATCATTGAGTCTGTATTTATTATATTAGTTTGGGTTAAATTTAAATTTTTATTATCGATAGTTCTTTTATCAGGACTTAAAGAGAATGTCATCTTGCCACCTTTAGAACTTATTCTAATCTTTGCCATTTATTCACCACCTATCATAATTATATTAACATAAGAGGAAGTATTTTATAAGTATTAATAAGTGTTTGATTTACAAAATATGTAAAGAAGTTCATTTTTTTATTATTTTAGTGTTTTTTTTAAAATTATATGTTATACTAAATTTGAAAATATAAAGTGTTTTCAGGATATTAATAGTAAAAAGGAGAGTATTTTATGTCAAAAAAATTAATGAAAAAGGTAATAGGAGTCTTATTAGCAGTAGTAATGCTAGCGTCTAATGTAGGAAATGCTTTTGCAGAAATCTATATTTCTGAAGGTTCAGTCCAAGACAAAAAATTAAGATTACATGGAACAATGGATGATGATCCAAATGATTTCTCAGAAGGTTATGTAGAAATGAAAGTTATCAGTGTTGTTAATAACGTAATTCAAGTATCAGTAAGTGTTCATACAACTACTGTGGGAATTGAAGAAGCTCATGGTGACTTAACACTTACACCAAACATTATTGAAAACTTCTTAATAACCACTGAAGGTGATGGAGTAATTCAAGACTCAGATAACCCACAAAAAATAAATTGGGCAGTTGGTGCATTAGGACCTGATCAAAGCCAAGAATTTATTTATACATTAACGCCAAATGAAACATTTAGCGATGTAATTTTAAGTGATCGTTTCTTTGTTGCAGACACATTTATCTTTACTCATGGACCTGGTCAAGGAACACAAGAAGTAATATTCAACCAATACATTGGTGAAACAATTTGTATTCCTTATGTTAAGATAACAGAAAAAGAAGAAGAAAACAAAGATATGGGACTATTTACTGACATTATTATTCTAAGTGCTATTGCAGTTGCTGCAGGTGGCGTCTTAGTAATAACTCTTAAAAATAATAAATTCACAAATATTTAAGAATAAATTAAGATAGTTATTTCTATCTTTTTTTTATGATATAATTACTATAGGTTGTGATTTTAATGAAGAGTGTTTATATTCATATTCCTTTTTGTAAAACAATATGTACTTATTGTGACTTTCCGAAACTTTATAAAGAAGAGGCAATGATCGATAATTATTTAAATGCCCTTAAAAATGAAGTTAAAGAATACTATAATGAAGAAGAAATATATACTATATATATAGGAGGAGGAACGCCTTCTTGTTTAAATTCAAATCAACTTCTAAAATTAAAAGAAATAATTGACTTATTTAAATTTAATAACCTAGAAGAATTTACCTTTGAATGTAATATTGAAGATATAAGCCCAGACTTAATCGATTATTTAAAAACTTTAAAAGTAACTAGACTTAGTATTGGGATTCAATCATTTAATAAAGATAAATTGAGTCTTTTAGGAAGAAACGCTGATTTTAAAGATGCTTTAGAAAAGATTAATTTACTTAAAGAGAACAATTTTAATAATATTAACTTAGATTTAATTTATGGATTACCAAATGAAAGATTAAGTGATTTAAGAATGGATTTAAAAAAGTTTTTGAAATTAAAACCAACTCATTTAAGTACTTATTCCTTAATAATTGAAGAAAATACAATATTAGGTAATAATCGGGCTAATCTAGCAGAGAATACACTTGAATATAAGATGTATCAAATGATCATTAAAAAGCTTAAAAAGAATCATTTTAATCATTATGAAATAAGTAATTTCTCCTTAGAAGGAAAGAGTTCTAAACATAATTTAATCTATTGGAAAAACGAGGAGTATTATGGCTTTGGTTTAGGCGCGCATGGATATATTGAAGGTTTTAGATATGAAAATACAAGGAGTATTACTGAATATAATAAAGGTAATTATCGAATGGATGAAAAATTATTGTCTAAACAAGAAAAGATGGAAAATGAGCTTATGTTAGGATTAAGATTAATTAAAGGAATCAATATTAAAGAATTTCATAGTAAATTTAAAACTAATATACAAGATGTTTTTCCAGTTAAACCATTAATTAAAAACAAAGATTTGATTTATAAAGGTAATAATATTTATCTTAATCC
>JAAZHN010000131.1 GCA_012510695.1 Mollicutes bacterium | reverse complement strand
TAGTTATTGAAGTCTCATATTATGAACAATTTATTCAAACATTATTCTCAACAGATAGAAATATTATTACTATTAGAGGAAGGCAAATAAATGGTTTAAATGCAGAGATAAAAGAATCATTGCTACAAGATTTAAAAAACAAACAAATATATAATTATAATTTATTATATAAAAAACAATTAACAATCTGGGTTAATGAAAGTAACGCGGATAATTTAGAAATATTATCATATTAGGAGGTAAACTCATGACGAAAGAAAAATTAAAGGTTAAAAAAATAACTAATCGTAATCCTGTAATAAAAGAACCGATGAGGACTAAAAATGATTGGTTAACATTTGTTATTAAGTTAGTTATTAATACTGTAGTTATCTTGCTTGCAGATAAAATTTTTGCAAGTATGTCAGTTGACGGATTTTGGTATGCAATGTTAACCGCGGTTGTCATTGCCTTCTTAAATCAATATATTAGACCATTTTTAGTATTTTTATCTTTACCATTAACAATTGTTACATTTGGATTATTTTATCCATTTATTAATGTGATTATTCTTAAATTAGCAAGTTTATTACTTGGTAGCCATTTTCAGATTTCAGGTATATTTATTCCTCTAATAATTTCTCTTTTCATTTCATTTATGAATTATTTATTAGAAAAGCTAGTTTTTGGTGATAAAAAATGAATCCAGTATTTTTTAGGTTAGGTTCATTTGAAATTAGATGGTATTCCTTATTACTAATCGTTGGAATCGTTTTATCATTTTTTATAGTGAGTAAAGAAGCAAAAAAGTTTGGGATGAATAATGACTTTGTTTTTAATATGCTTTTTTGGACAATAATCTTTGGTTTTTTAGGGGCTCGTCTTTATTATGTTGTCTTTAACTTCCATTTGTATCGTAATAATTTGTCAGATATATTTAAAGTTTGGCAAGGTGGTTTAGCAATCCATGGAGGTATATTATTTGGTATCGCAACTTTGTTTTTATATTGTAAAAGATACAAAGTTAATACTTTAAGAATATTAGATATTTCTGCAGTACCCTTAATTTTAGCTCAAGCGATAGGTAGATGGGGTAATTTCTTTAACTCAGAGGCTTATGGGTCTGCAACAACACTTAAACATTTACAAAGTCTTCCAATTCCTAAGTTTGTTATTGATGGGATGAATATTGGTGGAATATATTATACTCCAACATTCTTCTATGAGTCTGTTTGGTGCATAGTTGGGTTTTTAATTTTATTAGTTGTTAGAAGATTTAGGCATATTAAAATTGGTCAAGTAACCGCGATTTATTTAATGTGGTATAGTTTTGGTCGTTTTTTTATTGAAATAAGTAGAACAGATTCTTTAATGTTCTTTGGCTATAAAACAGCCCAGATAACTTCTGTCTTCTTATTTGTCGCAGGATTAATATTATTTATTTATAAAGCTAAAAAAAGCAAATTTGCTGATTTATACAATGATGAAACAAATATTCAAAAAATAAAATATTAGGAGGAAAAGAATGATTTACGACATAATTATTATTGGGATGGGACCTGCAGGAATGAGTGCAGGAATATACGCTAAAAGAAGTGGAATGAGTGTTTTAGTATTTGAGAAAAGCGCTCCAGGAGGCTTAATCAACAAAACAAGTAATGTTGATAACTATTTAGGTTTTGATGATATTTTAGGACCAGATTTAGCTTTTAAGATGTATGAACATTTTAAAGATGCTGATATTGAACATAAAATAACAGAAGTTACTAAAGTGACTTTAGATGGAGATATAAAATTAGTTCATACTGAAAAAGAAGTTTATAAAGCCCATACTGTTCTGATCGCGACAGGGAGAAAGAGTAAAAAATTACCTTTAGAAAATGCAGAAAAATTAGAAGGAAAAGGAATTAGTTACTGTGCTTTATGTGACGGAAAACTATACCAAGGAAAGGATGTCGCGATTGTTGGAGCGGGTAACAGCGCTTTTGAAGAAGGAACATATTTAGCAAAAATTTGTAAAAATGTTTATATATTAAATCGCTTTGGGATAAATGCTGATGATATTTTAGTAGAAGAAATTAATACTTATCCTAATGTTAAACTATTAAACCAAGTTTCAATTACTAAGTTAAATGAAACTGAAGGTCACTTATCTTCAGTAACATTAAACACCGGTGAAGAAATAGAAGTAGATGGAGTATTTGTTTATATAGGTTATGAACAGGCCTCTGAATCAGTTAAAGAATTAGGAATTACTAATGACTTTGGTTATATAAAAGTTGATCAATTTCATGAAACAAGTATTAAAGGTATATATGCTGCGGGTGATATTGTTCAAAAGAAAATATATCAAATCATTAATGCTGCCTCTGAAGGCGCTGAAGCCGCGATAAATGCTAATAAATATATAAATTCTTTAAGAGTAAAAAAATAAAATCAGAAATTTTCTGATTTTTTTAATACCACATTGTTAATAAATCCGCACTTGCACTTGTTGGAGCTGGATTTGGCATATCTAATTTAATTAACTGCGTTAACTTAAATGC
>JAAZHN010000130.1 GCA_012510695.1 Mollicutes bacterium | reverse complement strand
TTCATCACATACATTTTCTCTTCAGTATTTAAATCTAGTTCTTCAACTATTACTGAAAAAGGTTGATTCTTTTTTAGTTTGAAAATTATTTTATCAATTAGTTCTTTACTCATATATTCCCCCACATTTCATTAAAAAAATACACCAAAAAGTGTATTTAATTTATTGGTTCATCAATTAATTCTTGGATGCTAACAACTTGTAGGTCTGTTTGTTCGATTGTTAATGTTTCTTTAGACCCATCAACATATTCAATATTAACAATTGAATTTTCAGTATCATTACCTTCTGTTTTAGTTGGTAATAAAGTTACTTCTTTTACTTCTTTAGTTTTAGTAATAAATGAATATAAACTATTAGGGGTAGTATAATATAATCTATTATCTGTCCCAACAAAGGCATATTTAGATCTTAACTCTTTAATTTCACCAAGACCAAATATTGC
This sequence comes from Mollicutes bacterium, assembly GCA_012510695.1. Lineage (GTDB taxonomy): Bacteria > Bacillota_I > Bacilli_A > RF39 > UBA660 > JAAZHN01. The sequence goes on along the minus strand of JAAZHN010000130.1, from coordinate 2,955 downwards.
TTTTTCAAACTTTAAATTTTGACCATTTTTGTCTACTAGAAGATTAAATCTTAAATCTGTAAATGTTTTATCAGCATTGATATAATAATCAACTTCTGTTTGTTTTAAGAAGTTAACATGACCTTTATATCTTTCACCTAAAGTTAAAGCATTGTTTCTATTTTCTATTCTTCTCATTTCTTTAGTATCTGCAGTTAGGACATAGATTCCACTTACACCACACTCTTCTTTAGTATCTACTAAAGAGGTGAAACTTTCGATTTTATTACTTGCTAATATATTAATGGTTTTTAAAACTACTGACTCTAAAGGATTTTCTTCATTAACCCCTTTAATAGTTGTAAAAATATTTTCTAAATCTTGAGTTGAATCAATTAGATATAATTTACCATCATCCATTAAGATGTATGTAAGTAACTCTTCTTGATCACAACTAGGTATTTGATATAGATTATTTACCTTAATGTTTTCAAAACCCTTAATTGGATATGAAACTGCATTATCTCTAAGATCTCTTCCTTTTCTACCAACGCTCATCAATAAATTTTGATCATCAGTAGAATATAAAATTAAGGCTTCATTATTTTTTGTAAATAATTCAATTTTAGTTAATTTTTCTTTAATTATTTTACTTTCATATTTTTCACTATCTTTTGTTTCTTGAACAACCGGAGTTTCCATAGATGGTTCATCTTCTTTTTTTTGTTTGATATTAGCATCTCCAACACTCAAAACTTTATAAACACCATAAATAACTCCTAGTAAAACAATTAAAACGACTAAGATAGTAATTAAAGTACTAGATTTTTTAGTTTTAGGATCTATATAAGTTATTTCTTCAGGATCACTTGGTAAAGTTGGTGGGGGTGCCTGTTTTTCTAAAGATACTTTCTTTAATGGATTTGTTTTTAATAACTCATCAGCATCAATTTCTTTCGGTTCATCAAAACCAAAAACTGCAGCCCCATCTATTTCTGGATATTCATTTTCCTTTTTAGGTTCTTCATCTAATTCAACACTTAAGGCATCATTAGGAACATCAATTTTAGTTAAATCGACATCATCTAAACTTATATTAGGAATAAGTTCTTCATCTATTACTGGTTTTATTTCTTCATTAATTTTTATTTCTTCATTTGGTTTGGCCATATTTAAAACAACTTCTGGTAATTCTTGATTTATTTCTGGCTGATATCCTGCTGGTTTTGGTAAATCATCATTAAAGTCATTACTTTTAAAATCTGGATTCATTTGCTTCCTCTTCCTATTCTAATTAAATCTTACCATCATTTATTTTAAAATACAATGATTTTAAGAGACTTTAGGCTCGGCTAAGAAAACAAGTTCAACACTATAATCTAATCTTTTAATTATCTCATTAGCTAAAGGGGTAGATAATTCATTATACAAAGAGAAATGATCATGAGAAAACTTCCCATAATTAGAGGCTAAATAAGCAATCCGTTCGACATAATATTGTTTATCTTCAGATTTTAAAATATTTCTACTTTTTATTTTTTTAGAAGCTATTTCCATTTGTTTATTAGTGACAGTTAAATTATTTAATTTATCTTTAATTAGCCCAATTACCTCTTGATTATTGGTTGGATAGTTAATATAAATATAAATGAATTTATCCGTACCACCGGCATAAAATGATAAATCTTTATCGATTAATCTGTTATCAATTAAATATTGATTTAAATCTGATTCATCACCAAAATTAAAATCTAAAATAATATTAAGATAAGACATTAATAAATAATGAGGAATATTTAAATCTAAAAACTTAGTAATTGGTTGTTTATAAGATATAAATGTTATTGGAACATTAATTGGAAATTCAACCCTTTTATATGGTGTTGGTACTTCCATTGGTTCAATGTATTCTTTTAAGGCAAATTTTCTACTTGCCAAATTATTTTTAATTTGGGGATGACTTTTTATTAAATCCATTGTTTTATTCACATTAATATTACCTGAAATAGCAATAATTAATTGATCTGGTTGATAAAGATATTTATGAAAATTTATTAAATCATTAGTAGTAATTTTTAAAACATCTTCTTCTTCACCAATAATAGTATTCTTCAAAGGATGATTAACAAAAAAACTATTGCTATGTTCTCTTTGGACATCATATAGTGGTCTATTTTTACTTCTTCTTATTTCTTCGATAATAATGTTTTTTTCTTTTGCTGTTCCTTGATCACTAAAATGAGGATTTAAAATAAAATCGATAAGTAAATTTAAACTCTTATTAAAATTACTTGTACCAGAAACATGATATCTTGTTATTTTTTGACTAGTATAAGCATTTGTTTTTAAACCCATTTTGGGGAAAATATCTAGTAAGTTTTCTTTATTTCTTTCAAACATTTGGTGTTCTAAAAAGTGCGCGACTCCTTGAGGAAAAGTTATTAACTCCTTGGTCTTTAAATCTTTAATTTCTGTAACCATGCCTCCATGAGGAATAATTATACTTGTATGAAACTTTTTTGTTTTGGAATATGGAAATAAATAGACCTCCAAACCATTATCTAGTTTTTCATAATAATACTTATCATTTAGACTTTCAATTAGTTGCATTTTCATTGTTATCACCTTCTTTTAAAACATAAATTAAATTTAATTTTAACTTACTTGCTAAAACTGCGATTTCATCTTTAGTAACTTTCATAACTTCTTCATATTCTTTATCCATTGTTAATTTCCCTTTGGTGTGATGTTCAACATAACTAAAAAGAATTTCATCAATCGATTCAATACTCTGATAATAAATTCCTTTATATTCTCTTTTAATTTCTTTAAGTTGGTCTTGACTTATTTTTCCTTTTTTAATTTTTTCAAGTTCTTGATTAATTAATTTCTTTACTAATTCTAAGTTTTTATAATCAATCCCTGCGACAATTTTAAACCTTTTATAACTTTCTAAGTAATCTAAACTAAATGAAT
>JAAZHN010000129.1 GCA_012510695.1 Mollicutes bacterium | reverse complement strand
TAGAGTTACATCAAAAACCCTTGCAAAAAATATTTTTAAACACAATACAAGTGTATTCATTTTCCTATCACCTATATGTATTTTAAGTTATTAAGAGTAAAAATACAAGTTATATAAAACCCTTTATACTTAAGATAATCCATGTTAAGATAATTATAGGAGAGATTTAAATGAAAAAAGAAAAGAAAAAAAACAATTATTTACTATTAGGTTTAATAATTATTGCTGTCTTTGTAGTTGGGATATTTGCAACCTCAACAATTAATAAAATGAAAGCTAATAATCTAAATATAAGCCCATTATCTAAAGAAATAAAATCTATTCAAATTAAAGACTTAGATAAAACAAAATATGATAAATTTACCGCGGTTATATTTAGTTATACTGGAAGTGATCATACAAATAAAATGGAGAATGAATTAGTTAAAGTAATTAAAAAAAATAAGATCAAAGATTCATTTTATTATGTAGATTTAACTCAAGGAAACAATATTGAAGAAATAAAAAATGCCGTAAATTTAGAACAAAAAGTAGAAAAATTACCCGCAGCTATTTTCTTTAAAGATAAAGAAGTAATAAAAGTTGTCTCAAGTACAGATGAATTCTTAATTTCATCAGGAAATATAATTCAAGTTCTAGAGATATATGATTTAATTAAGTAATTGGGAATATACATATTATGAAAAGTTATTAGAAAAATTATTAGAAGAATGTAATGAATTATTAAATGCCCAAACTGTGGATAATAAGTTAGAAGAAATCGCTGATATCCAAGAAGTATTGTTTGCCATAACTGAAATAATTGGTTCAATTAAAGAAGAAGTAAATAATATTAGAATTAGTAAGAACAATAAAAGAGGTGCTTTTACCAAAAGAATTCTTTTAATAAGTACAAAAGAGGAATAAATATGTTAAATATTGTCTTATTTGAGCCGGAAATACCTGAAAATACGGGTAATATTATGCGAACATGTGTCGCGACAAATACTAAACTACACCTAATTAAACCATTAGGTTTTTCTTTAGATACTAAGTATATTAAAAGAAGTGGAGTCAATTATATTAATAATTGTCATTACCAAGTATATGAAAATATCGAAGAATTTTATCAAGAAAATACGGGAGAATATTATTATTTAACTAGATATGGCCATAAACCTCATCCAAGTTTTGATTATTCTAATCAAGATAAAAATATCTATTTCTTTTTTGGGAAAGAAAGTACTGGCATACCTCCAAAGTTATTAAAACCACATTTAGATAAGTGTATGAGAATCCCTACAACAGATATGGTTAGAAGTTTAAATTTATCTAACTGTGTTTCTATAGTTTTATATGAAGCACTAAGGCAACAAAATTATCCAAATCTCTTATTTGATGAACCACATAAATCTAAAACATTTATTGAAGATAGCGAGTAGCGGTTACAATTCAAGGGTAACTATAATAAATAATAAGGCAAAAAACTAAAAAATATTATATTTACTGCAAATACAAATTACTTAAATGTTTATTTGGTCAAGAAACTTCTATTTAAGTTGGACTTTATAAGGTAAATAAACTGTAAAACAAGTTTATTTTAGTTATATTTAATATATATATTTTTATACTCTTAGTAGATAGGAGTAAAGAAAAATGAAAAAAAACTATTTTGATTTAACTAGAAAAGAAAGAAAAGGGTACTATAAGGAGTTTAAAAAAACGCCTTATGGTCAAGAGATATCAATTATTTCAAAAGCTATTAGCATAGTAGCTTTAGTGTTGGGTAACATTGCAGTATTAGCGCTTGTAATTATTGTTCTTTTCGGTGAAATAAATGCCGAAACTGAATACACGTTATTTAATATAGCATTTAATGGGATTGCAGTTTATATGTTAGGACTTTTCCTTTACCTGTATACCAAATCTTATTTGGAAAATAATTTTGCCAAATGGTTAAAGCTTGAACACAAAATAGAAAAATAAAATAAAGGCCATTTAATTAAAAACAATAATAATATAATAT
>JAAZHN010000011.1 GCA_012510695.1 Mollicutes bacterium | reverse complement strand
TTATTAGAAAGATTATTTTTAATTATGACTAAAAATATGTTAGAATAATTTCAGGAGGGTTTATGGCAAGATATAAGGTTAGAAAAACAGATTATGCAAGATACAACGATATTTTAGAAGAAAAATTTTGTAAAGTAGAAAAAAATGGTTATTTTCATTATGATGAGAATGCTTGTCTAGAACATTTAAAAGCTGAATATAATAAGTATTTAGAATTATATAATAGCATTGATGTTAAAAAAATAATCGCTCTTTCTGCTGGAGGTGCAGCATTGGGCTATGGTTTTAAAGCTGCAAAGTTAAGTTATCTTCTTACTGTTCCTGCTTCAGTTTTATTAGCTAAAAAAATGTATTATCGAGTTCGCATGAATACATTTGCAAGACTGATAAGCGTTGATAGTAAAGAACATGTTCTTAAAAAGGATGGATATTAAAAGAAAAATAACATTAAGTATTATTTATTGGGTTTAGTAATGTTATCATTATTAATTATTGGTTATTATTCTCTTAATCATAAAAAGCCAATCAAAGATGAAAAGTCTAATATAATTGAAATTGATTTTGAAGAAATAATTAGAAGTGAAAGTCCTAATATAATTAAGATTAATGTTAAAGATAGCGTAATAAAAGAATTAGTATATCCAAAGTATAATCGTTATACAGTTGGAGTTTTAGTTGAGGGTTCAAATGTTTTAACTGATACAGGCTGGGTATATGAAAATATTGAAGTTGAAAATATGAAAAGAATTGATCAAATGTTTTCTGCTCAATTAGCAATTTCTCAAGATAAGTATAAGCATTCAGAATTAAATAAGCACGGTGTAATTATTTATCCAGAAGCAGTTATTAAAAATAATTTTATAAATATTTTTGGACTAGATGTTAAGTATTCAAGTGGAGATGTTACAAAACACTATCGATATTTTGTTCATGATGATAAGAAGGAATATGATATCCAAGATAATTGTGGATTGATTTCTCAATATGTTGCTAAAACAAAAAACTATTATGGATATACAGATTGTGGTGGTGATTATGCAAATAATATTCGCTCTAAAGAAGTAATTACTAAAATTGTAGGTACAGAAAGTACAATTGAAGTTGATGTTGATTTTATTTATTATATTATTTCTGATAAGTATGAGATTTTTACTAAATATCCAAAAATTGATCAATATAGGGAAGTTATATCCAAGAGTTTACTAAGTTCTGATGACTTGCTTAAAGGTTTTAATGATTTAGTCAAAAAAAATCAGGTTGGTAAGTATAGATATACTTTTATTAAACAAACAGATGGAAAATATTATTTTACTCAAGGGAAATTGCTTGGTTGACAAATCCCCCCTAAATAGTGTATAGTACACAGTCATTGAGGGGTTAAAATGAGTAAATATAAGATTAAAGATGTCAGAAAATTTGCTGATTATCAAGAGAGATATAAAACAGTTTATAATGGTAAGCAGATATTATTTTTTGAAGATGAAGAAATGTCAGAGTTTTTTAAAGCAAAAGAACAAGTAGAGTTAGATTTGAGAGATAAATATTCTTTGAGAAAAGGATTATTCTCTTTAGTTGCTGGTCTTTCTGCAGTCGGAGCATTAGTATATACTTTAACTGACTGTCAGCAAGATTTCTTTGATAAATATATGAAAGCAATATTTTGCAGTTCTTTTGCATTACTAGGAGAACTTTATGCAGGATCAGAATTAATTCCATACTTAAAGCATAATAAACGAGCGAATAATTTTGGAAGATTAAGCAAACTTGCAAAAAGTAGAAAATTCAACTCTTATGTTAAAAAAATGATTGATAAAGGAAAAGTTTAAAGCAGAAACACTGCTTTTTTCTTTATCTTAAGGCCATTTTATTATATAATAATAATGGTGATTAAACATGGTTTATTTAGATTATTCAGCAACAACTAAAATTAATGAAGATGTTTTAGATTCTTATATTACAGTTAGTAAAGAATTTTTTGGTAACCCTAATTCTTTACATAAATTAGGTGTTAAATCTAAAGAACTATTAAATGAAGCGACTAAACAAATAGCTAATTTATTAAAAATAAATGAATCAGAAATAATCTATACTAGCAGTGCAACTCAAGCAAATAATTTAGCTGTAATTGGTTCTTGCCTGAGTAATGAAAACTTGGGTAATCATATTATCATTTCAAGATTAGAACATCCATCAATGTATAATATTGTAAACTTTTTAGAAAAAAAAGGATATGAGATAGATTATGTTAATAATACAGATGAGGGGTTTATTGATTTTGATCATTTGAAAAGTTTAATTAAAAAAACTACAGTTTTGGTAACAATCTGTGCGATTAACAGTGAAGTAGGGTGTAGACAACCGCTAAAGACAATTAGACAAGTAATTAAAAAAGAAAATCCCAAGACAATTTTTCATTCAGATATTACTCAAGGAATTGGTAAAATAAATATCAATTTAAGTGATGTTGATCTTGCTTCTTGTTCTGCTCATAAGTTTTATGGTCCATTAGGGATTGGTCTTCTATATAAAAGCAATGATATCAAAATCAATCCATCTGTAATTGGCAGTGATGAAACTCAGATAATTTCTCAAACTCCAGCAACTCCTTTAATAGTCGCGATGTCTAAAGCCTTGAGGATATCTTTACATGAATTAGCCAAAAAAGAGGAAATAGTTGAAAAATTAAATGAAAAAATATGTAATCATTTATTAAAGTATGAAAATATCAAAATAAATAAAGTTAAGAGTTCTATTCCTCATATTTTAAACATAAGTTTACCAGGTATTCGCCCAGAAACATTTATCCATGCACTTGAAGAAGAAGAAATATTTGTTTCTTCAAATACTGCTTGCTCTAAAGGAAAACCTAGTCCAACAGTATTTCTTTTAACACAATCTAAAGAATTAGCCCTATCATCAATTAGAATAAGTCTATCTTATTTAACAACTAATGATGAAATAAATAATTTCTTATTTCATTTTGATAAAATTTATAATCAATTGACTTCATTGGAGGAATAATGCGAAAATTAATAATTATTAAATATGCAGAGTTAAATACTAAAAAAGGTAATATTAATT
>JAAZHN010000128.1 GCA_012510695.1 Mollicutes bacterium | reverse complement strand
TGTTTTAAATGTACTGTAGTTAGTATTTCGCTTTTATGTTTTGAAGTGCTTGCTAAATATAATTTCATTTCCATCACCACCTTAAATATAGACACTAAAAAAGACTTTTGCAAGTCTTTTTCATGTTAATTAATTTAAAGCGTCTTTTAATTTGCTTCCTGCTTTAAATGAAGCAACTGTTTTCGCTGGAATTTTAATTGGTTCTTTAGTTAATGGGTTGATTCCATTACGAGCAGCTCTTTTCTTAGCTGTGAATGTTCCAAATCCTACTAAAGCAACACGGCCTTCTTTTTTAAGACCTTTCTTAATTCCTTCCATTGTAGCATCTAATGCACGACCAGCATCAGCTTTTGTTAAGCCAGCTTGAGCTGCAATAAAATCTACTAATTCAGCTTTTGACATACTATATACCTCCCATATACATATATTTATAAGACCTAGTTTGTCTTACATTTCTAAAGTATCATTAATCTAGCATAAAATCAAGAAAAAACTCACTATTTAAGTGAATTTTACATGAAATATGCTCATATTTACTTATTTTTTTTAGTTTTAGAAGTTTTCTTCTTAATGCTCTTACTTAAATAGACTTCAACATGATCTTTAAATAAATCTAATAAACCCATAACTATAATAAAGAAACCAATAATAATAGTTTGACCAGTTTTAATAAAATGAAGACTATAGCTAGTTAAAATACCTAATATAATAAAGAAAATAGATCCATACAATTTAACTTTATAAAATTCTAATCCCCTGTCATGAAGATAATCAATTTTAATTAATTTAACAACTGCTAGTAAGCTAACCCAAGTTAAGATTGAAAGTGGAAGAAGCATTGCTACATCTGGGAATTTAATTATCGACAAGAAAGGTACTATACCTGAAGCAATCGCGACATATAAATTTTCCTTATCACTACAATCTTCTTGAGCAACATATTCTACAAACTTTAACCCAGTAAACATTCCTAATAAATAATGGAATAAATTAATTGTTGGCATTTCACCAATCCAAGGATATATTATTAATCCAATTCCTAAAACAATTATTATAATATTGACAATAGTTTCTAAATTTAAATCTTTTTTCATATACTCAACTCTTTCTATATATATTATATCATTCTTTATTCTTTTTAATTGCTTTATATGTATCCATAACTGCAATTATTGGTAAAGCTAAAACAAATAAAACAATAGCACTTTTAATTGGGATTGGTTCAACTTTTAAGATATGTGATAAGAATGGTACTTCACTTACTAATGTTTGAATTCCTAAAACTATAATAATTGCTACAACTATAAAGTAATTATTTTTAATTGGAATACTAAATGCAGAATCTCTTTCGCTACGACAATTAAAAACATGAACATTTTGCATAAACACCATAAGTAATAATATATATCCTCTTGCTAACTTTATTTCCATCCCTCTAAAATCAATTAAGAAGATCCAAGTTAAAAATACTACTAAAGCCATATATAATCCTGATAATAATGTTTCTTCTGCTAATAGACGATTAAATACTCTTTCTGAAGGTTTTCTAGGTGGCTCTGCCATTACATCATAATTTTTCTTCTCATAAGCAAGGGCAACATCTTGAATTCCATCAGTAACTAAATTTAACCATAATAATTGAATCGCAACTAAAGGTATCGGATACCCAAATATTATTGCTAAAAAGAAAAATAATATTTCTGCTACTCCACAAGAAAGTAACATATAAATAATTTTTCTAACATTACTAAAAGCTATTCTTCCTTCTTCTACTCCAGAAACAATAGATGAAAAACTATCATCAGTAATTATCATGGTACTTGTTTCTTTAGCAACATCGGTTCCACTACCCATAGCAATCCCAATATTAGCAGTTCTAAGTGCTGGAGCATCATTAACTCCATCTCCAGTAACTGCGATAAATTCACCTAAATGTTTATAAGCATTAACAATATTAAATTTTTGAATTGGAGTAACTCTTGAAAAAACTTTCTTAGTTTTCACAAATTGTGCTAAACCTTCAATTCCTTCTTTAAAATGTTCATCAACATCTTCACCGGTAGCAACCTCGTCTTGAGATTTAACTATCCCTAGTTCCTTAGCAATTACATAACTGGTTAATGGATGATCCCCAGTAATCATTAAAGTTTTAATTCCTGCTTGATTACATTTCCTAATTGCTTCTTTAGCATCTTCTCTTAAAGGATCAATAAATCCAACTAAACCAACAAAAGTTAATGACTTTAAATCTTTCTCTTTATATTCCTTTTTCTTTTTAACTTTTCCCTTAGCAATCGCGATTACTCGGTATCCTTCTTTAGCTAAGTTTTCATTTAATTCAAGTATTTTTTTCTTATTAATTCTTTTCTTAGTTTTACCAGATTCTACATTAGTACAAAAGTTTAACACTATTTCTAAAGAACCTTTAACTGTAACAAATTGTTCTTTTTCTTGATAAAATACTGCAGAATACTTTTTCTCTGATTCATATGGAAACATATAAGTAATTTCTGGCATTTCTTTAATACCTGATTTATAGCCTAAAGCCTTAAAAGCAATATCGATTGAATCTCCATGAGAAACCCAAGAACCATCTTCTTTTTCTAATACTGCTTCATTATTGATAAATCCTAATTTGCTTATTTCTTTAGTCTTATTATTTTCTTTTTTAACTTTACCATTATCATTATAACCAATCCCTGTTATTTCATGTTTAACTCCATCAGGAAACATAATAACTTTAGCAGTTTGTTCATTTAGAGTTAAGGTACCAGTTTTATCACTAGCGATTACTGTACAACTTCCCAAACTTTCAACTGAATTTAATTTTTTTACTAAAACATTCTTTTTTAGCATCTTATTTGACGCAATAGTTAAACACATGGTCATCGCGACTGGCAAACCTTCTGGAATAGCTGAAACAGATAGGGCAACAACAATAAAGAATACTTCCCGAGGTGCCATCCCTTTATAAAATAATACCCCAACTAAAACTAAAGAAATTAAAATAATCATTCTACCAATATCTTTAGTAAATTTTTCCATTCTTAAAACTAATGGAGATTTTTCTTGAGCAGAATTGATAACAGTACTAGCAATTTTTCCAAATTCAGTTTGATCTTTAGTCGCGACCACTACTGCTTTAGCTCGCCCTCTCATCACCGAAGTACCAGCAAAAAGCATATTAGTTTGATCACTAATAATTATTTCTTTTAATAAAGCTTTATTATCCTTTTCTTCAGGACTTGATTCCCCAGTTAAAGCTGATTCATCAGTTGCTAGGTTATATGATTCAACTATTCTTAAATCAGCCGCTATTTTATCTCCAGAATCTAAAACAACTAAGTCCCCAGTTACTAAATCTTCTGAATCTATTTCTATTTCTTTACCATCTCTAATAACATTAACTTTTAATTTTAATGATTCTTCAAGTAAAGAAGCCGAATTAACTGCTCTCCATTCTTGATGAGTCCCTAAAAATACATCAAGTAAAATAACAACAATAATAAATATTGCATCAACATATTCACCTAATATTAAAGATAAAACAATAGCAACTAGTAATATATATATAATTGGATTATTAAATAGATCTAAAATAACTTTAAATAAAGTAATTTCATTACTCTTAGGTAAAACATTCTTACCTTGAACTTTTAATCTTTCAGAAGCATCAATACTAGATAAACCTTGTTTACTAGTCTTAAAATGATCATATACTTCCTCAATACTCTTCCTATACCACATTACCAATCACCTACTATAAAAATATACCATTAATTATGATAAATGTAAATTTTATGTATTAAATTTATGGTACATAATGTTGGGTTACAATAGATGTGAAACAATTTAGTACATAAAAAAGTGATTCATGACTTATAATTGAGTTATTGAACAAATCAATTAGATTGGTCGTGAATCACTATGAATATTATATACGAAATTG
>JAAZHN010000010.1 GCA_012510695.1 Mollicutes bacterium | reverse complement strand
TTTCTTTTCCATATTTATTTATAAAACAAATCTTCATAACTTGTTTTGTTTTTATTTGTTACACCTTTATAAATGTTAAACCCAGCCCAGTTTACAAGTCCCTGCCAAAATCTTTGTTCTGGGTTTTTGATGAGATATTTTTGGAGACTTAGTAACTCCTTTGATGATTTCATATTGTCAGAATAAACCAGTATCTCACTGTTTTCTATTATTTCCTTGCTTAGTTTTTTTATTTTATTTGATGTTTTCATTTTTGTGGGTTACATTACACACAGCGGTTATGAAGACTTCTGTGTTTTCTACTTTCCAAACCCGTTGTATCTCTTTCGCTATGTCTTTGATTTGGTTGGATTTGTTCATAGGTTTATTTGTTTTTTAATTGGATTAAATTAACAATTATAATATTTCCTAATTGTTTATTGTTTTCATTTATATATTCTGTTAATTCATTAAATTGACTTCGTGTTTCTACTTTTTTATCTCTTAATATCTCTAAAGAAGTAACTCCATTTGGAACATTACAAATTACTCTATAACAATATTTCATCTTTTTCTCTTTTATTTCTTCTTTCATAATTGTTTCTTATAGATTAGTTGATAAATTTAAAGTTTTGTAATGTTTTTCTTACTATTGCTCCAACAGAATGAGCTAAAAATTCATTCCCCGATAAATCTCTCATATCCATAGCCAAGTATTCCATAATGGCAGACACAGAATGAATTGCCTCGTGTGATAATGTTCCAATTCCATCTTTATAGTTCAAATCCCCATCAATCCATATACAAGGGTGTAATCCCCATTTATGAACACTTTTTCCACGATTATCTAAATTCAAAAATTCTTTACCATTATCTTCTCCTACATATTCACATATCTTCTTATTGGCTAATTCTCTATCTCCAATATAAACATACACTTTATAAGTATCGTTTAAAATTGGAACATCTATAATTTTTAATTTTTTCGCCTCCTTCTTCATATTTTTAATTCTTATTCTCCTTACTCCCGACAGAGTAGGTTAATAATATCTTCCTTTCTCTTATTTCCCAATCTCTGTTAATTAATAATTATATCCATTCTATCGTTGGTTTTCCGACATAACCAATTTCCCATACAAACCAAGCAAATGCCATTGTAGAAGCCCAGGGTTTACCATTTTCATCTACTGCTGAACCATTACGGAGTGGATTTTGTCTTGCTTTAAATACATAGACAGTCTTAAGTGGACTATTCTGCATAAAGGTTGCTCGTTTCTGTCCTTCAAGTGCTTGTAGTTTTCCAAACATTATTACCTTATTCGTTGCTATTTCTAATGCTTTCTCACAAAACTCTTGGAATAAATTAAATGGTGGATTTGTTATTACTGTTGCATATTTAGAAAAGTTATCTTTTAAAAAATCTGCTTGATAATTACCATATCCCCTATTTACTAAATCAGTTGAAATTACTTCTCCATTTAATAATTTACTTATTGCACCATCACCACAAGCTGGTTCTAATGCTGGATAAATAATATCTTCAACTGCCAAAAGTTTTAATACACTTTCTGTTGGGGTAGCATAGAAATCATCTTCTACCCTATCTCTTGTTATACTCATACCTGCTATTGAATGTCCTTTCATATATTTTCCTAATCTCTGTTATTTAATAATTTTAGTTCATACCTATGGACTAGATAGGGATGGTTAATAA
>JAAZHN010000127.1 GCA_012510695.1 Mollicutes bacterium | reverse complement strand
GATAATAGCCCCTCATATATACTTATTTTAATAGTTTTAGGAATTATCCTATTTTCAGGTATAGTTGCCTTGATTATATTTATTATTAATAAAAAAAATAATAAGATTTAAAGGATGTGAATAAAGTGCATATAATAAAAGAACAAGTTAAGGAAATTATTAAGAATATAAAAGAAAAATTTTTATATAGTTTTTCATATGCAGGGATAAATTCACATATATTTTTAATTAATACCAATCCTGGTTCTAGTCCTGCTAGAAAACTTCGTGATCGTGGTTTAGATAGTTTTAATCGTTCTCTTAGAAGTAGTGAAGACGAAGAAAATGAAGAAATAGAGGCTGAAGAAGAGTTTGATGATAATGAGTTTGATGAAGAAAACTCAGATAATGAATTAAGAGAAAACTTTCAAGATCAATCTTCAGATGTTGAAGCAGGAGTAAACAACAAGAAGAAAATTGCTTCTGGGATTTTGAAAAAGAAAATTTTAACTAGTCCTTGGACTTATTTTATCGGAGCTGGAGTAATTATAACAACATTTATTATTCTTCTGATAATTTCTTTTTTTCCACCACCATTTGACCCAGAATTTCCAATTGTAATGTGTGGAGGCCCATCAAAATTAGATAATTTAAAAGTTATTACAAGAGGTCCAGTAATTTTAGATATGAATGGTAAAAAAGTTAAAGATGCAATTTGGTTAGATACATGGGATTTTTATGAGTATATTGTTGCAGTAGTTAATAATGAAGTAGCGACAGGTATTATTCAATTATCTAACGAATTAAATGGAAAAGATTCAGAAATAATGAAAAAAGAGGAGTATTATAGAACAATTGATTTTGCTTATTATCAAGCTCAAGCTTTGGCTTCCGTTTCATATGCTCTTAACCCAGATGTTGGTAATTATTTAAATGAAGAATTAAGAAAAGCAAATGCAAAAAAATATTTTGAAATGTGTCCTCCAATTGAAGATGATCCAAATTATACAGAAGAGGATATACTAGCCGGAAAACAAAGAAGACCAAATGGTTATATGCTTTGTAATGAAAGTTGGCCAGATGATATAGAGGTTATTGTCGCGGCTAATGGTGTTAGTCATCAAACAGCATGTAGTATAAAAAAAGGTTGTTACAATTGGGGTATAGCTAATGATGAGGGACCATTAATTTGTAAGGTTGAAGAAATAGATGGTGAAAAACAAACAGTACCAGGTAGTGATCCGCGTTGTTATTACACATCTCCTGAAACAGGTCAATCTAACGAGGGTAAGAAAATTTATTTAAGACAAGAATGTATAAGTGTATATAAAACAAATGATGGAAATTTCTCAGCAGATGATAAAGATTTAGAAGTTACATGTAAAAATATTTATTGTGAAAAATTCCCTGATGATCCGGATTGTGGAAGTGCTCCAAATAAATGGGTGCCTTTAAGAGCATATTTAAAATTTAAAGCAAGGGTTACAAACCCTGGTGTTGATACAATCGACCCTGTAAAACAACCAGAAAGAGCAAAAACTTGGGTGAAAAGAGAAAAATATCTTAATGATGTAGTAAAATCTGTTAAAGGTGTTGTATTAACTGATATTAATGGTGTGCCTGGAAGAGCGGATTTTAAAGGAATTGGTAAAGAAAAAGATATCCCTGAGTGTAAACATGAAATTCATAATAGATTCCCTGGTTTTGCTAATGACATGTGTCACTCTAGAGATACATCAGGCAGTCATATAAATGGTTTTTATCAAGCAACTGTTTTACGTTGGCCGGCACACAAAATATTATCATACTGGTATGACTTTTATTTTTCTAGTTGGTCTTTAAGTGGGAGAGCTAATTGCCAACTGGTCGATGTTGATATTGAAAAGAAATTAGATATTTTTAATTATGATCAAGAAAATATGACTTTAAAATTTAAGGAAGAAAAAAATCTTGGGGAGATCTTATCTAAATATGAAGAAGTAAGGCTTGCGAAAGAACAAAAAGAAGATAAAGATACATCTGAAATGAGCCCTGAGTTAGAAGCCTATCTTGCTAAATCAAAATCTGAAAGAGCAGAAACTGAGTTTCGGAAAATGAATCAATATATCTTTGATAATGTTGCGATTAGAGGAAAAATTGGCACAGGTAAAAGTGTTGCAGGCGCGGCTGTCGCACTTGCTCAGTATGTTCAAACTTACGGAACAAAAATGCCTTATACTTTAGGCGGAAATTATTACAAATATGGTGCTAATCCATTATGGGGAACAGAAGATGATACTGGTAGACCCCTTGGTTTAGACTGCATTGGCTTTACTAATTGGTCAATTCAAAATGGTGGGATTAAACCTAATTTTGCCAGACATGGTGACCTTGCTAATGTTGATTTAAGTAGGGGAGACATTCCTCATGCATTTGGATATGATAATGTTGAATTATTAGAGACATCAACTGATATTGCTGGATTGTCAGCAGAAAGTTATCAAGGCAATAGTGGCAATAATTTTGCTAGAAGAGTAAACATGGCAGGATTTGGTGATATTATTTATCATGCTAAGGGCAGCGATCAATTTGCTCATGCTAAAATTGTAGTTGGTTATGCTTTTAATGCTCAAGGAGTTATTGTTGGTAATGTTGTAGTTGAAGCGATGAATCCCGATAATGGTATTGTTATGAGTGTTGTTAGTGTTAGAACTGGAAAAAGAATGCCAAGAATTGAAAGAGATGTAATTATTTATGCACCCAAAAGTAAAGATGGAGAATTTGAAGAAATTGAATATACATCAAACGAAGATGCTGTCGACTCATCACAAATTATTTATCAAGGTAAGGTCGATGAATATATAGATTTTTGTTTCCATGACCCTAATTTAAATATGGATTATAGTCGTTATAATATTAATACTTCATATTGTCACAGGTTTAGTTCTGAACCATATGTAGTTATAGATTATTCACCATGTTATGAAGAAAGAAGAGCATATGAAGATAAAAAAATCTGTGAAAAAGAAGATTTAGATGTATATTCAAAGGGTGTAATGGAAGCAATGGAGTCAGAAGATAATTTATAAAACTTCTAATCGCTTATAGTAATGTATTTGTATATATAGTATAATTAACTTGACTTGGAGGAATAAAATGAAATTTAAAGTATCAAAAAAAGATTTAATAATGTTCATAATCTTTTGTGTGTTCCTTTTATATTTATCAGCAATTTTAACTTCGAATTTTAAATCGATAGTTGAGGGAGCTGGATTTGCTGGATTATCACCTTTTCCTGGATTTTATTCCGATAATGTCGGTATAACTTTTTTAGTGTTTTTTGGAGCCTTAATTGGAATTATTGCTAGTGTATCTGCAACAATATTTAATAAAGAAAAAGGAAAATTTGGTTTTTCTATCGGTGAAAAAGAAGAAAAAGGATACTCTAGATGGGCTAAAGAACAAGAAATAAAAAAATATAAAGATGTTGAAAAAGTTTTAGTTAAAGCAGAAGAATCTAATGCTGCCGGAGTAGCTTTAATTAATAATGGTAAAGAAATGTATGTTGATAATGGTGAAAACCATACACTTGTAATTGGAGCGACTGCATCTGGTAAAACAACTGCAGTTGTAAATCCACTAGTTAACTCTTTAGCTAAAAAGGGTGAAAGTATGATTATTACTGACCCTAAAGGTGAAATATATAAAGAACATTCAAATTATTTAAAAAGTAAAGGTTATAATGTTTTAGTTTTAAACTTTCGTGATCCAAGCATGGGTAGTTCTTGGAATCCATTAAGCTTACCGTATCTATTATATAAATCTGGTAATCATGATAAATCAACTGAACTTTTAGATGACGTTGCTTTAAATATTTTAATTGATCCTAATTCAAAGGCAGATCCTTTCTGGGAGAAAAGTGCTGCTGACTATTTTGCCGGTATTTGTCTTGGTTTATTTGAAGATGCTACTGAAGAACAAATAAATATTAATACCGTTAGTTATATGGCAACAGTTGGTGAAGAAAAGTTTGCAACTTCAAATTACATTAAAGAATATTTTGGTCTTAAGGGAGAAGATACGAGTGCTTATACATTTGCTTCAAATACAATTAATGCTCCGCAAGATACTAAAGGAAGTATTTTATCAGTTTTTAGACAAAAAATAAGATTATTTGCTTCAAAAGAAGATTTAAGTGAAATGTTATCATATACTGATTTTGATTTAAGGAATATTGGTAGTGAAAAAACCGCTATATTTATGGTAATTCATGATGAAAAAACAACATATCATGCTCTTGCCACTATTTTTATTAAACAATGTTATGAAACATTAGTTGATTTTGCTTATAAACAACCAAATGGCCAATTACCTTTTAAAACCAATTTTATTCTAGATGAGTTTGCTAATATGCCTCCTTTAAAAGACGTTACATCGATGGTAACTGCTGCAAGAAGTAGAGCAATTAGATTTACATTTATCATTCAAAACTTTGCTCAATTATCTAAAGTTTATGGGAAAGATGATGCTGAAACTATTAAATCTAACTGTGGTAATTTAATTTATCTTATTACAACAGAATTAGCAGCCTTAGAAGAAATTAGTAAGCTTTGTGGTGATATGAAAGCTAAAGGAAAAGATGCAGAAAAAACAACAAGTGTTCCACTTGTATCGGTATCTGACTTACAAAGATTAAAGATGAATGAAGTAATTATTTTAAAAACAAGACTTAATCCCTTTAAAACAAAATTAACGCCTAGTTATAAGATTGATTGGGGACATAATTTTGATAAAGCAGAATTTTATGAAAGAGATAAAAGAGCAATTCAATTATTTGACTTAAAAGAATTTGTAAAAGAGAAAAAAAGAAGTAAGTTACTTGAGACTATGAATGAGTCACCAGCAGGGGATCCAAATCAAAAAACAATCGATAATTCATTTAATCCATATCCAATGGATATGCAAATGCCTGCATTTAATACAGGAGGCAGTACAATGCCCTCTAGTTCTTTATTTGATGCGAGTGATAATACACCTAGTTTAGATGAAATAGTTAGACAAATCGATGCTCAAATTGCTAAATTAGAAAAAGAAGAAGCTGAAGCAAAAAGATTAGAACAAGATAACAAACCATTTATTGATAATCGAAAACAACCTGTAGAAGAACCAGTTAAAGAGGTTATTACTGAATCAGTTAAAGAACCAAAAGTAGAACAAGTTGTAAAAGAAGAACCAAAGATTGAAGAAATCAAGGAACCTGTTACTGAAAAACCAGTCGTTTTAAATGTTCAAGAACCAGTAATGCAAGAAACAATAATACCAACTCCAGAAGATATAAACGAAATTAATAAAGAAATTCCAAAGGAAGAAAAACCGATCGTTAATGTAGATGCAGATAGTGTAGTAGTAAATAATAACTATATAACTGATGATCAATTTTTCGATGATTTTTTCTCCGATGATTAAGGCGAATGATGGAACAATTAATTAATGATACAGTAGCATTTATTAAATCTAGTGGGTTATTAGGACCCATTATTTGCTGTTTACTAATTGTTATTGAATCAGTAATTCCAATCCTACCTTTAGCAGTATTCATTGCTCTAAACGCTTTATTTTTCGGTCATGTAATTGGTTTTATTTTATCTTGGTTTTTTACAATTATCGGTTGTATTTTTTCTTATTACTTATGTAAAAATCATTTAAGAAAATACTATGAAAAAAAACTAGCTAAAGAAAAAAATATTAAAAAATTTATGTATGGGTTTAACAAATTATCATTTTCTCAGTTAGTTGTTTTAATTGGTATTCCTTTTGCCCCAGCATTTTTAATTAATATTGTTGCAGGCCTTAATAACATGAATATAAAAAGATTTATCTATGCTTTATTAATTGGTAAAGTATCAATAGTAATCTTCTGGGGATATATAGGAACTAGTTTTATTAATAGTTTTAAAGATCCTAGTGTTTTATTAAAAATAATAATAATGTTAATAATTGCCTACTTTGTAAGTAAATTTGTCGCTAAAAAGTACAATATCCAATAAAATAATGTTATACTTATCTTAGTGATAATATGAAAGATAAGAAATTATTTATAACAATTGTTTCTATATTCACAATTATATCTTTTATAATTGGTGTTTCATAATCATCACCAAACAACAGGCACATTACAATTAACCCATAATGGTGAAAATTTCCTTAGTATGCCAAATGCTTCACCAGGAGATACAACAAGTACAACATTTACAGTTAGAAATACAGGTAATGTAACAATATATGTACCATAAAAACAATCTTAAAAATGATTAAATATTCGCATTAAGAGAATATTTAATCCAAATTTTAAGCAATGAAAGTGTAATAGAAAGATTATAATAGATTTAATCTATTGATTAGTTAGGTGATTGATAATGGAATATGTAATAATTGGTTTATTAGTTTTAGTAATCGTTATATTATTGTTTTTAGTTTTTAAGAAAAGTGGAGAGAGTAATATAATTGAGAAAATAGGGAAGTTAGAGATGGGAATAAATAAAGATATTTCTGATTTTCGTTATGGGATGTCTACTGATAATCGTAAAGAGTTTGATGCTTTAGTTGAAAGGTTAGATCGTAAATTAAATCAAATTGATGAGAAGATTAATATAAGATTGGATGCTAATTTTGAGAAAACAAATAAAACTTTTAGTGATGTTTTAACTCGATTAACTAAAATTGATGAAGCTCAAAAGAAAATTGATATGTTATCGACCGATATAGTTTCTTTGCAAAGTGTTTTAACTGATAAGAAGACTAGGGGTACTTTTGGTGAAGTGAATTTGAATTATATACTTAGTAATATATTTGGTGAAAATAATACAAGTGTTTATGAATTACAAAAGAAGTTGCCTAATGAGATGATCGTGGATGCTATTCTTTATGCTCCCGAACCATTAGGAACAATTGCAATCGATTCTAAATTTCCTTTAGAAAATTATCAAAAAATGACAGATAAAACATTATCTAAAGAAGTAAGGGATTTGGCTGAGAAAAGTTTTAAAATTGATATGAAGAAGCATATTGATGATATTGCTAATAAATATATAATTAAAGGGTATACATCTAATGAAGCAATTATGTTTTTACCAGCTGAGGCAATATTTGCAGAAATCAATGCTTATCATAGTAATATAATTACTTATGCCTATAATAAAAAAGTATGGATTACATCTCCTACTACTTTAATGAGTACTTTAACGGTAATTAGTATGATTTTAAAAGATATGGAAAGAGATAAATATACAAAAATAATTCATGAAGAATTAAGTAAATTAAGTGATGAATTTACAAGATATCGTGAACGTTGGGATAAGTTAGCTAAATCTATTGATACAGTAGGTAAAGAAGTAAAAGACATTCATATAACAACAGAAAAAATTACGAAACGATTTGATTCGATTAATAATGTGGAAATAGAAGAAAGTCTTTTAGAAGAAAATAAAGATTGATAAACTTAAAATTAAACAATAAAGGGCAAATATAATAAGTTTGCCTTTTTTGACGATGTTAGATAAAAATTTATATGAAACTAGGGTTGCTAGTAGACTTAATAATAAACCTACTGAGTATGGTAAGAATACTTTGCTTAAAGAACCTGTTTTAGCAATATCTAAGACGCCAAGTAACATAGTTGCTAAACTTACTGGAATATATAATAGAAAAGTAAATTTAAGAGAGGTTTCTCTTTTTAAATCTCTTACTAGGCAACCAACTAAAGTCATTCCACTACGACTTATTCCTGGTATAATTGCAAGTATTTGAAATAAACCAATGATAATTGCATCTTTATATGTTAAATCTTGATCATCTTTTTTACCTTTTATTTTTCTAACTAAAAATAAAGACATTGCTGTTATTAAAAAAGAAATAGCTAAGAAGTTCATACTACCCAGTTTATTTTCAATTATGTCTTTAGTTAAATAACCAATTAAACCTATTGGAATAGTCGCGATAATAATAAGCAGACAATATTTAAAATTAAGATAATTAGATTTTCTATTTTTATTAAAAATATATTCAAAGAAACTTTTAATTAATTTAATTAAATCTTTTCTAAAAATAAATATAATTGCTAAAAGAGATCCAAAGTTGACAATAATATCAAAGTTTAAATCATTAAGATTCTTTAAATTGAAAATCGCTTTAAATAATTTTAAATGACCACTTGAAGAAACTGGGATTGGTTCAGTAAAACCTTGGATTAAACCAAGGATTGGATATTCTATATTCATTTTATCTACCTACACCTACTTTTCTTCTTATTTCTTCATATTTTATGCTAGCAATCTTTGTTGATTTTTCTTTGCCTTCATCTAAGACTTTATCAACTAAGCCTGATTCGTTAACTTCTTTATATTTTTTTTGTAAATCAGTTAAAAAGTTTACTACTGTTTCTGCTACTTGTTTTTTAAATGTGCCATAATTTTGATCTTTAAATTCATCTTCAACTTCACTAATTGTTTTATTTGTTAATTCACTGTAAATTGTCATTAAGTT
>JAAZHN010000126.1 GCA_012510695.1 Mollicutes bacterium | reverse complement strand
GGTTAGAAAAAGAAGTAACATTTAGATATAAAGTTAAAACTCAAGAAGGTAAGATGAAAACTGGGTATATGAATGGTTTATCTAAATTAGATGTTATGGCATTTTTAACTAATGAAAATTATACAGTATATAAAATAGAAACATCTAAATTAATTCAATTCTTATATGGTCGATCATCATTTATAGGGGTAAGAATGAAAACCAAAGATATAATATTTTGGTTAACTCAATTATCTACTTATATAAAGTCTGGTATACCTTTAACTGATGCTTTAAAAATATTAAGTAAACAAGTAGGAAAAAGTAATAAACAACAAAAATTATTTGAATCATTAATCTATGAATTGACGATGGGTAATTCATTTAGTGAGGCAATGCGTAAACAAAGAGGGGTTTTCCCACCTTTATTAATCAATATGTTAAAAGCAGCTGAAGCAACTGGAGAATTAGAAGAAACACTAGATGAAATGGCTGAGTACTATACTGAGATGCATGCAACTAGAAAACAAATGATATCGGCGATGACTTATCCGAGCATTATTACCATTTTCTCAATGGGAGTTGTAGTATTTATTATTTTATATATTATTCCTAAATTTACGGGTATTTATGACCAATTAGGTGCTGAAATTGGGGGAATAACTAAAGTAGTTATCAATATTAGTGATTTCTTACAAGAAAATATTACAAATATTTTATTTGCAATCGCAATTGTAGTTTTTGCGACTATGTTTTCTTATAAAAAGATTAAAGTCTTTAGAGCAGCAGTACAAAATCTTTTAATGAGACTTCCTGTTATTGGCAAAGTAATCATCTATAATGAATTAACTATATTTACTAAAACATTTGCATCTTTATTAAAAAATAATGTTTTTATTACTGAAAGTATGGATATTTTAAGTAGAATTACTAATAATGAGATCTATCGTTCAATTATGTTTAAAACAATTAATAATATTGCAAAAGGAGATAAAATCTCAGATGCATTTAAAGATCACTGGGCTATTCCAGAAGTTGCTTATTATATGATTGTTACTGGTGAATCTACTGGAGAATTACCACAGATGATGGATAAGGTAAGTGTATATTATCAACAAGAACATCGTTCAAGAATAAGTGCGATGAA
The DNA here is from genome assembly GCA_012510695.1 of Mollicutes bacterium. Lineage (GTDB taxonomy): Bacteria > Bacillota_I > Bacilli_A > RF39 > UBA660 > JAAZHN01. The sequence continues at coordinate 2,013 of JAAZHN010000126.1, read as the reverse complement.
GAGTTTTATTGAACCAACAATGATTGTATTTTTAGCTATTTCAGTTGGTACAATTATTATTTCAGTTATAATGCCAATGTTCTCATTATATGAAATGATTGGATAGGTGGGTTTTATGGAAATTTATATTTTATTATTTGTCTTAGGGGCTGCATTTGGTTCATTTTACAATGTTGTGGCTTTAAGACTACTTAAAAATGAATCTATCTTATTACCAAAATCACATTGTCCTAAATGTCAGAAAAGTTTAAAATGGTATGAATTATTTCCAATATTTTCTTATATATTTTTAAGAGGAAAATGTCATAAATGTAAAAGCAAGATTTCAATTGTATATCCTTTAGTTGAATTACTTACTGGTTTATTATTTATGGCTTCATATTATGTTTTTGGTTTTTCTTACTCATTTTTTATAAGTTTAATAATATCTTCTGTTTTAGTTATTACTTATGTTACAGATTTTATGGAGTTTGTTATTTTAGATGAAGTTTTATTAATAGGGGGAATTTTAATTATAATTGTTTTATTAATATCTACTGGCTTAAATTCAACTATCTTAAAAATACTCCATGGTGGGGCTTTATTTATTATTTTTTATTTATTTAAGTTATTTGGTGATAAATTATTTAAAAAAGAATCACTGGGTGGGGGAGATATTAAACTTGCTTTTTTAATTGGTTTAGTTTTAGGATTAAAATTAGGTTTATTTAGTGTTGTTATTGCTTCTTTTTTAGCATTTCCTTATGCAATGATTGTTTCTTTATTTAAGAAAACTAAAGAAATTCCATTTGGACCCTTTCTAATTACCTCATTATTTGTAATATATTTTAAATTTAATTTCTTTAGTGATTTATTTACTAGATTGTTTGAGTGGTAAAATGATTATCGCGGTTGTTGGTCCCTCAGGGATTGGAAAAACTAAAGCTTCAATTGAACTTGCTAAGAAGTATAAGGCAATTGTAGTTAACTGTGATTCGATGCAAGTATATAAAGAAATGAATATTGGTACGGCTAAAATAACTGAAAGTGAGAAAGAGGGCATACCACATTATTTATTTGATATTAGATCTGTTTTAGAAACCTATTCTGTTTATGAATATCAAAATGATTTAAGAGAACTGATATCTAAACATCAAGATCAAAATATACTCATCGTAGGTGGAACAGGATTATATTTAAAAGCAGGACTTTTTGACTATGAATTTGCTAAAAGAGTAAATAAAAATGAATATTTAGAACTTAGTAACGAAGAGTTACATGACTTAGTTTTATTAAAAGATCCTAATAGTGATATCCATCTAAATAATCGACAAAGAATGGTTAGTTTTTTAAATAGAGAAGTTGAACCTAATAAAGAACCCAAATTACTATATAAAACTATCTTTGTAGGTTTAAATGCCCCTAGGGATATATTATATGAAAAAATAAATGAAAGAGTCGAGAAAATGCTAGAAATGGGCCTAATAGAAGAAGTTAAATCTCTATATGATAAAAATATTAGAACTCAAAGTATTATGACCTCGATTGGTTATAAAGAGTTATATAAATACTTTGATAAAGAAATATCTTTAGATGAGGCAATCGAACTTATCAAAAAAAATACCAGGCGTTATGTCAAAAGACAATATACCTGGTTTAATAATCAAATGGATATTAAATGGTTTGATGTTGATTTTAATAATTTTAATAAGACAATTGAAAATATAATTAATTATATCGAAACTCTTGATAAATAGTTTTATCAAATATATGATCATCTGATGCATATTTTTTTAAGTTGGCTGAGTTTATTAAAAAGAATTTATGAATTAATTTTTCATTACCATTAGAGTCAATTTGATCATCCCATGTAGCATCTAAGTGATACCAATTATTATTAATATAAACTGCATTCCAAACATGAGTTTCTGAAGCAACTTTAAAGTTAGGAATATTAAACTCTGATAAGAAAATCGCCATTGCATCAGCATATCCACTACAAATAGCTTTACCTTGGATTAATGTCCCATAAGC
>JAAZHN010000125.1 GCA_012510695.1 Mollicutes bacterium | reverse complement strand
TGAATCATTGTTTTGTTTCTTTGAGAAGTAATGTACCTTAAATTAAACTGATTCAGTAGTTTTTCTTGCTCATCTAAGGTTAAAACGTCTGGTATTTTTTTAGCCATCTTAAAACCTCCAATTTTAAGCCTATTTGTGTTTAACACCCTAATTTGTATAGAAAGAGGTACTATTCACTTATAAGTCTAGTATATATTTCAACACTTAGTAAATCAAGTGTAAAAGGGTATTATTCACGAATTTATATCTTTGTTTGTAAACTGTGTAAATCTTGTAAATGATGTATGCAGAGTTTACAAGAGTCATTTAATAATCTGATATATCAATAAAGTTCTAAAGATAACTACAATGAACTTCTCAGTCATTACTACGCTTTAAAGGGTTTCTCTAGGCTTTAACCAACTAAGCACCTATAAATACTCTTAGAATCGATTTCACGGCGTTAACATTCTAGGTTTAAGTAAAATTCAGGCTAACATATCCATATATAACTACAACTAGTAAAAGCTTAACTAAAAAAATTTTTCTATTACTGTTAAACTTAATAAAGACTAGTAACAGATTTATTGTACTAGTCTTTAATTTATATAATTCTAATATACTAATGAACTTCCGGCCCTATGTCCATGCGTAGTTCTAACTCCTCTTGTCCACCATGCAGAAGCATAAGTTGAATAACTACTGCTACTATCTGAAACAACTGTATTCCCAGAACTATTTAAAATATATACTACTAACCTAGTGTCTCTTGTGTTATTTGCGTTTCCTACTGTCCAATAACTATGCGATGAACTTGTATCCGTGCATAATGTTTTTCCCGATCCATACCGCAATCTGAAGTTTGAATTGTGTCCAACATTAGTACTGTCTGCAAAAGCAATACTAGATGTCAGTGATAAAATAAAAAGTAATATAAAAAACGGTTTAAATTTTTTCAATTCATTCACCTCCTTATTATTAAACTTTCTTAAAATTATAGATCCATTATAGAAATTAAAAAATCTGTATATTTTTAGTTAATTTCTATATTCCGATGAGAAAGATCTATTAAAGAGTAATCATGAGTAACTACTATTAAAGTTTTTCCTTCTTCATTCATTTTTACTAAAAATTTAAATATTTCTTCTTTATTTTCTTTGTCTAAACTTCCTGTTGGCTCATCAGCCAATATTAGTTCACAAGGTTTAATTATAAGTCTAGCAATTGCTATTCGTTGTTGTTCTCCTCCGGAACACTTAAAAACTTTTTTATCTTCAAATCCTTTAAGCCCTACTTTCTCTAAAGCATTTTTTATTAATATGTCTTCATCTGGAAACTTATAATGTTTTATGGCAATCTGCATATTATAATACACTGTTTCGTTACTAATTAATGCAAAATTCTGAAATAAATAACCAATTTTTTCTCTTAACATTCTATTCGCTTTTTTTGAAAATGGTTTTATATTTTTTTCATCAAATAACTCTATAACTCCATTGTCAGAAGAGTCTAACAAACCAATCATATTTAATAAAGTTGATTTTCCGCTTCCAGACTTTCCGACGACTGTAATAAATTCACCTTCTTTTACTTTCATATTAAAGTCTTTAAATACTACTTGCTCTCCAAATTTTTTATCTACATTTTTTAAATTTAAAACAATCTTCCCCATGCACTACTCCCCTTTCAATACAGATAATGTTTTTTTCTTTTCAAATGAGTTAATCATTATTCCTGACACTATAAGGTCTAGAGTAATTCCAAACAACACATACATTAACATAGGC